>DPLS01000212.1 GCA_003541875.1 Bacteroidota bacterium
AAGCTCCCGCATCTGAATGAGCCGCCCCGTAAGGGTGGATACGGCATCTACTACCATTTCGATTACGTCGGCGATCCACGGAATTACAAATGGCTGAACACGAATCAAATCTCCCGTGTGTGGGAGCAGATGCATCTGGCGTATGAATACAATGCACGGCAAATCTGGATTGTCAACGTCGGCGATATTAAGCCGATGGAGTTTCCTATTTCGTTCTTCCTGGACTATGCATGGAACCCAGAACAATGGCCTGCAGAAAGGTTGCCGGAATACACAAGGCAGTGGGCGCAGCAGCAATTCGGCGAGAAGCACGCGAAAGAAATTGCCGACATCCTCACCGATTACACACGATTCAACTCCCGACGCAAACCGGAGTTGCTTTCCCCCGAAACCTATACACTGGTGAATTATCGCGAAGCTGAAACCGTTGTTGCAGAGTACAATGCCTTGTGCGAAAAGGCAAAACGCATCTCAGGTGCTCTTCCTTCAGAATACAACGATGCATTCTATCAGCTTGTGCTCCATCCGGTTGAGGCGTGCTCGAATCTGAATGAGCTGTACGTGACGGTCGCCAGGAATCGGTTGTATGCGAAGCAAGGTCGGACTATGACGAACTCTTTGACGCAGAAAGCGGGAGAACTCTATGTCAGGGATTCTGCCATCACCTATTACTACAACACCGTGCTGGCAGGTGGAAAGTGGAGCCACATGATGGATCAGACTCACATCGGCTATACATACTGGCAGCAACCCGACAAGAACGCAATGCCCGAGGTGAAAGAGATTGAAGTTCCTGCAACGGCAGAGATGGGCGTTGCCATTGAAGGTTCAGAAGGCTGGTGGCCGCGTGACAGCGTTGAGGCTGTGCTGCCAGAGTTTGACGTGTACACGCAGCAATCGCATTACATCGAACTATTCAACCGCGGCAAGACATCTTTTTCGTATTCAGTGAAAGTCGGGAAGCCTTGGGTTCGAATTGATTCTCCCTCTGGCAAAATCGAAACCGAGAAGCGTCTGTATGTCAGCATGGAGTGGAAGAATGTCCCGTCCGGGCAGCACCGAGTACCAATTACTGTCACCGGACCAAATAACAGATCCATCGTCGTTCATGCCATTATCAACAATCCGACTTCTCCGAAACGAAACGAGGTGACAGGATTTGTCGAGGGCAATGGCTGTGTTTCGATGGAAGCGGCTCACTACACACGCGCCGTCAGCTCGGCCCCTGTCTCCTGGCAGACGATTCCAAATCTGGGCCGGACGCTTTCAGCGGTGATGGCCATTCCGGTCACGGCGCCGATCCAAACACCAGGAGGAGAAAGTCCACACCTGGAATATCGAATGCATCTCTCCAACACCGGCGAGGTGAAGGTCCACGCGTATCTCTCCCCGACCCTGACTTTCCATAACAGTGATCTGCGCTTTGCGGTTTCATTCGACAATGAGGATCCTCAAGAGGTTCATCTGAATGTCGGCAGGACGCGACAGAACTGGGAAATGTGCGTTGCCAACAACATCACAGTTGAGGTCTCGACGCATCGTGTAGACAAAGCGGGTGACCACGTGTTGAAATTCTGGATGATCGATCCCGGTGTTGTGCTGCAAAAGCTTGTTGTGGACACGGGTGGAATGAAAGCAAGCTATCTCGGACCGCCAGAGAGTTTTCATCAGCCGATAAAACAATAGACAAGAGAGGAGCCGCTGACCAGGCATCTGCTGCCGATTGCGGGCATTTGTGCGCTCGCGCTTCTTGGAGTACACCAACACTTGCACGCACAGGACAAGAGTGGATTCAGTAATCCCATTCTCGCCGGCTTCTATCCCGACCCGAGCATCTGCAAAGTTGGCAGCGATTACTATTTGGTGAATTCCACCTTTGCCTATTTTCCCGGACTGCCGGTTTTCCGCAGTCGTGATCTCGTCAACTGGAAACTTATCGGACACGTTCTCGACAGACCGGAACAACTGAATCTGGATGGCCAGGGAGTTTCGCGTGGTTTATTCGCACCGGCAATCAGATACAACAAAGGCACGTTCTACGTGACTTGTACGTTGGTGGACATCGGCGGCAACTTTGTGGTCACCTCGAAAACTCCCGAAGGCCCTTGGTCCAATCCGATCTGGCTGCCTCAGATCAACGGAATTGATCCCTCGTTGTTCTTTGATGACGACGGCAAAGCGTACGTCCTTTACAATAGTATTCCCCCTGATGACAAGCCTCTGTACAGTGGACACCGCAGCATTCGCATGTATGAATTTGATGCGGAAAGTCTGAAAGTAATTGGCTTGGAACGCATACTCGTCAATGGCGGTACGGACATCAGCAAGAAGCCCGTCTGGATTGAAGGTCCGCACATTTTCAAGAAGAATGGCTTCTACTACCTGATCTGTGCAGAAGGCGGCACTGCCGATCAACACTCGGAAGTAGTCTTTAGAAGTGCGAACGTGTGGGGTCCATACGTGCCGTACGACGGCAATCCGATTCTCACGCAACGGTACTTGAGTCCGGAAAGAGATAATCCAATTACGTCCACAGGGCACGCTGATTTTGTCCAGACCGAGACAGGCGAATGGTGGACCGTCTTTTTGGGATGCCGACCCTATTCTCTCCTCGATGGAGAGTACTACAATACCGGACGAGAAACATTCCTGGCGCCGGTCAGATGGAAGGCTGGCTGGCCCATCATCAATCCTGACCATGATGAAGTCCAGTACCATTATCCTTTTCCAATCCAATCGCTGACCCCGACTGATCGCCTTTACGGTGGCAATCTGAAAGTGAGAGATGATTTCGAGCGGGAGTCGTTAAATCCCAACTGGATGTTCCTGAGAACTCCCCATGAGAAGTGGTACGATCTCAAGACCAAGCCAGGCGTTCTGTCAATGAAGTTAAGGCCCGAAACGTGTTCCGGGCACATGAACCCGAGTTTCCTGGGACAGCGGCAACAACATTTGAGCGGATCAGCGAGTGCCAGGTTGGACTTCACTCCCACATCTGAAAATGAAAAGGCCGGCTTGCTGATCTTTCAGAACGAGACGCACTTCTATTTCCTATGCAAGTCGGAGACTGGCAACGAGCAGGTTATACAACTATACAAATCGAGTGACAGTAAGAGTTCTGATAATCAACTGGAATTGATCGCGTCTCAGCACATCAGGAACGAACGAAGTAAGAGCGCGCTTCATCTCAAGATAGAAGCTCACCGCGACGTCTATTCATTCTCGTACGCGTTCAGTCCGACCGAATGGGTGCCGCTGAAAGATGGTGTCGATGCAAGATATTTGAGCACGAAAGTTGCAGGAGGATTCGTCGGAGCAATATATGCGATGTATGCCACATCGCTCGGCGCGTCAACTACCGCCGTCGCGTATTTTGACTGGTTCGAGTATGTTGGCGATGACGAGGTTTATCGCTGAGACCTTTTCATAGGAATTTAATGAGAACGCCATGAGGAGAAACATCCCCAACACGGTATTCG
This sequence comes from Bacteroidota bacterium, assembly GCA_003541875.1. GTDB lineage: Bacteria > Bacteroidota > Ignavibacteria > UBA10030 > UBA6906 > UBA11986. Next base: position 3,480 of record DPLS01000212.1, read on the forward strand.
CTGTGGCCGCTTTGCTGTTTCTGAATTCTGTTTCGAACGGACAGGAGTACAAGCGCCTTCCCTTCATGAATCCACAACTCAGTGTTGACAAACGGGTTGACGATGTGGTTGGAAGGATGACGCTTGAAGAGAAGATCGGGCAAATGATGCATGCAGCTCCTGCAATTGAGCGACTTGCAATTCCTGAATACAATTGGTGGAACGAATGCTTGCACGGCGTTGCTCGCGCAGGATTGGCGACCGTGTTTCCGCAGGCCATCGGTCTCGGTGCAACATGGGATGAGGACCTGATGTTTCGAGTTGCGACTGCCATTTCCGATGAGGCGAGAGCGAAGCATCATGAGTTTGAGAGGAAAGGGAAGCGATACATCTATCAGGGACTCACGTTTTGGTCACCCAACATCAACATCTTTCGCGACCCGCGTTGGGGCCGGGGACAAGAAACATACGGTGAAGACCCGTTTCTCACCGGAAGAATGGCGGTACAATTCATCAAAGGTCTGCAGGGCGATGATCCGCAGTACTACAAAGTGATTGCAACGGTGAAGCATTTCGCTGTTCATAGTGGCCCCGAACCAGAGCGGCATGCTTTTGATGCCGTCGTCGACGAACGGGATTTCCGCGAAACCTATCTCCCTCAATTTGAAATGGGAATCAAAGAAGGCAAAGCCTATTCCGTCATGTGTGCCTACAATAGATTTGAAGGAGATGCGTGCTGCAGCAGCAGCCGGTTGCTCACTTCGATCCTGCGAAATGAATGGGGCTTCAACGGCTATGTCGTCTCAGATTGCGGCGCCATCGGCGATATCTATCAGCACCACAAGATTGTTCCGACGCCCGAAGAAGCTGCGGCGCTCGCCGTGAAATCTGGTTGCGATCTGGAATGCTCGACGACGTATGAACATTTGAAAGAAGCGGTAAGCACAAGGCTCATCTCCGAGAAGGAGCTTGACGTTGCCGTGAAGAGGCTCTTTACCGCACGGTTCAAACTCGGGATGTTTGATCCGCCGGAAATGGTGAAGTATGCACAAATCCCGTACGATGTCGTTGACAGCAAGAGCAACAAGGAGCTTGCACTCGAAACGACTCGCAAGTCGATTGTACTTTTGAAGAACGAAGGCAACGTGCTGCCGTTGAAGAAGAATATCGGAACGGTTGCCGTCATCGGTCCGAATGCGGACGAGTGGCTCATGCTTCTCGGCAATTACAATGGTGTTCCCTCAGATCCGATTACACCATTGCGCGGCATTAGAGAGAAGTTAGCCGGCAAGTCAAAAGTCATGTACACGAGAGGCTGTGAATTGGCGGCCGGACTGCCGACGTTTGAAACTGTTCCTCCTGAAGTGTTGTTTCATGGTGAGAATGAGCGAGGGTTGAAAGTCGAATACTACGACAATCGAGCCTTCAGCGGGCCGGCGTTGTTCTCTTCTGTGGACGAGGATCTTGACGCGAACTGGAAGGACAAATCTCCGCGGCAGGATATGAACGACGATGATTTTGGTGTGATATGGACCGGCGACCTTGGGCCCGGAGAGTCCGGGACATACCAGTTGGGAATTATCACCACGTGCAAGGTGAACCTCCGGCTGAACGACAGCGTTATTGTAAAGACGACATATCATTTCAGAGACGAGTTTGGCGATCCGCGGCTCAGAAAGTCCATTCCGCTGCAACTTGAAGCAGGCAAGAAGTACAAGCTCAAAGTTGAAGCGGGAGAATCGTATGGCGATGCGCAGGTCCAGTTGGTCTGGGCAAAGCCCAGGCGGGATGCGGGAAAGGGATTGAAGCAAGAAGCTCTCGATGCAACAAAGCAAGCTGATGTCGTGATCATGTGCATGGGCCTTACAGCACGGATGGAAGGCGAGGAAATGAGCATCGACATCGACGGATTCAAAGGTGGCGACAGGACCCGTTTGGATTTGCCCGATGTGCAACAGGAGTTGATGAAAGAGATTTATGCGCTGGGCAAACCGATCGTGTTGGTGTTACTGAACGGAAGTGCGTTGGCAGTTAATTGGGAAAAGGAACACATCCCTGCAATCATCGAAGCGTGGTATCCGGGCCAGGCCGCGGGGCAAGCGATTGCCGATGTCATCTTTGGAGATTACAATCCGGGCGGACGCTTGCCGGTGACGTTCTACAAATCGGAGAATGATTTGCCACCGTTCACTGAATATAGCATGAGTAATCGAACGTATCGCTATTTCAAGGGCGAACCTCTCTATCCATTTGGTTATGGTCTGAGTTACACGTCTTTCGGCTATGACAGCTTGAAGGTGGATGCAACATACAAGGTCGGAGACGCCGTGAAGGTCTCTGTGAATGTGAAGAATACGGGAAAGATCGGGGGTGATGAGGTTGTTCAGGTGTATGTGTCGGATCTGAAAGCGTCCGTTCCCGTCCCGATCCGTTCACTGAAAGGATTCGAAAGAGTTCATTTGAATCCGAACGAGACCAAGACGGTTGAGATTGTCATTGCGGCCAGTGCATTTTCTGTCATCAACGAGAAGAATGAAAGAGTGATTCTTCCCGGAGAATTTGAAATCTCCGTGGGCGGTGGACAGCCAGAAAGCAAAGCAGTTCAAACAGGCTCGCATGTTCTCAAGGCCAAGATTGTGCTCATATAGAACTACACCAATGAAACGAGACTATAGTTCGTTTTGTGAAAGTGAAGGGGGGACGAATGGTAATGGGATATGAGGATCTGCAAGGCAGGAATGTCCTGATTACAGGTGGTGCAAGCGGAATCGGCCTCGCAGTTGCCAGGGCCTTTTCGGCAAGTCGATCAAATGTTGCCATCGTTGACCGGAACAAAGAGAAGCTGGACCTTGCCAAAAAGGAAGTGGGGGGGAATGTGAGTTGCTTTCCGTTTGATCTCAACGAGATTGATCGGTGCTCTGAGTTGATCGGACGAATTGTTAATTCTGTTGGCGAGGTGGATGTTCTTGTGAATTGTGCGGGGGTCAACCTGAAGAAGGCAGCGCTTGCGATTTCGAATCAGGAATACAAGGATGTTGTTCAAACAAACCAGACCGCGGTGTTTGCACTCACTCGGGAAGTAGCAAAGTCGATGGTTGCTCGCCGCACGGGAAGCATCATCATGATCAGTTCCATGGCGTCCCAATATGGCATCCCGGAAGTGATTGCGTACACGGCATCCAAGTCCGCGGTGGAGGGCATGACGCGGGCGCTGGCTGTAGAGTGGTCTCCGTTCGGAGTGCGGGTGAATTGCATCGCTCCCGGCTTCATTGTAACACCGATGTCGTCGAAGGCTCTTGACAGCGATCCGGAGAGAAAGAAACGGGTGTTGTCCCGTACACCAATGGGCAGACTCGGCGAACCTTCCGATGTTGCGAATGCCGCCCTCTTCCTGGCTTCAGAGCAATCAAAGTACATCACAGGCATCGTGTTACCGGTTGATGGAGGAAATTCCATAGGATTCTGAGGTGTATGCTGCATGGCAAAATGTTATTGCTGCGCTGGAGATGAGAAATGGCTCAACAAGTTAGATCCTAACCGACAATTCACTTCTTCAAGGGACATACACTATGAGACCAGAACAGTGGGAAACTTTTAAGAAGGCCGCCCGACTCGAAAGGTTGGACAAGGTTCCTATGGCGCTGATTATTGACAGTCCCTGGATACCCGGCTATCTTGGGGTGAAACACATGGACTACTTTCTCGATCCGGAACTGTGGTTCCAGTCCAACCTGAAGATTCATCAAGAGTTTCCCGAAATCATTTTTGTTCCGTCGTGGTGGATGGAATATGGAATGGCGGCCGAGCCATCGGCGCTTGGCGCAAAGATTAAGTTCTGGCAGGACAATACGCCGAGCGAATACCACACCCTCTATCATATAGAGGATATGGACAGCTTCCCGGATTACGAGGTGGAAGCCGATGCCTTCATGGGGATGACATTGCATCGTATCAGAAAGCAACGCCAACGCATTCTGGATACGGGAGAAATCCTGCCGCTCGTTACTTCTCGTGGTCCGCTGTGCACGGCAGGATTCGTCCGTAGTACAACTGATTTCATGATTGATATTGTGGAGAAGCCCCAGTGGGCGCATAAGTTGATTGATCTCTGCACCCGCCTGATTATCGACTGGCTCAAAGCACAGCACAAAGCGATGGGTGATACCGTCGAGGGCATTTTCATTCTGGATGACATCGTTGGATTCATCAATGAAGAACATTACAAAGAGTTCGCTCATCCGTACTTGAAGAGAATCTGTGATGCGTTCCCGAAGGACTGGGTCAAGATATATCACAACGATGCAGACATCAACGCCTGCCTCGAACATTTGCCGGATTGCGGATTCAACGTCTTGAACTGGGGCAAGCAAACTGATATTGCCGAAGTGAAGGAACGCGTCGGTGGTCGGATGTGTCTGATGGGGAACGTGAACCCGCTGGAAATCGGCGTCCGAGGCACTCCGGAAGAAGTCCGCGAAGCCACGCTTGATGTTCTTGAGAAGAGTGGTGGCGAAGGAATCATTCTTTCTGTTGGCGGCGGCACGAGCCCGGGGATGCCGCGCGAGAATATTCAGGCGATGCAGCAGGCGCTGAAGGAATTTAATTCACATCGGGTCACAGCATAGAACAATGATAAGGATTTTGTGAATGCCGGATTATGCGTTAATGAATCAATGCCTGTACGAAGGCAAAGCCAAGGAAGTTGAACAGATGACCAGTGATGCCCTCGCTGAGGGCAGATCGGTTAAGGAAGTTCTCGCCGAAGGACTGATTGCCGGGATGAGTGTTGTCGGAGAGGACTTCAAACATAACATTCTCTATGTGCCCGAAGTGCTTATTGCCGCGCGCGCGATGAAGGCTGGCATGACAGTGTTGAAGCCGCTTCTGGCGGCCAAAGATTCCGTTGTTCAGCCGGCAGGAGTTCTTATCATGGGGACAGTGCGCGGGGATTTGCATGACATCGGGAAGAACCTTGTGTGCATGATGGCGGAAGGCGCAGGATTTCAGGTACATGACATAGGCGTGGATCAGAGCCTCGAGAAGTTCGTTGCCGCGGCAGAGCAGCATAAGCCGGACATCATTGGCATGAGCGCCCTGCTCACCACAACCATGGCGTACATGAAGGTGGTGATCGACGGCTTCGAGGAGAAAGGTCTCGGCCACATCAAAATGGCAATTGGCGGCGCGCCGATCAGTCAGATGTATGCAGATGAAATCGGGGCCGATGGCTACGGCGCCGATGCATCGAGTGCTGTCGACCTTTTCCTGAAACTGGTTGACAAGCGGTAGACCCGATGGCTTTCTATCAAATACTGTATTGGCAGGAAATCCCATCCCAGGTGAAAGCATGGGATGACTTCGATGAGAAGAAGGTGGAACTTGCGCAGCGATTTGTTGCGCGCATCGATCAGGCAGCTCAATCAAAGGGCCTAACCCAGACCGACGACTATCTTGCGCAATGGAAATGGAGTGAAGAGGAGGAGCGTGACGGAACCGTCGAAGAAGTTGTCGAGGCTGTGAAACAAGAATTGGAGTCACGATTCCCATGATGAAAAAACCGCTCCAGGAAATTGTCCTCGAACGCCGACTCGTCTGCGATGGCGCGATGGGGACGCAGCTCATGCTTACCGGTCTGGAACCGGGCGGCTGTGGCGAGCTTTGGAATTTCACTCACCCCGATCGCATTCTCGCGATCCAGCAGCGTTATGTCGAAGCAGGCGCAGACTGTCTCATCACGAATACGTTTGGAGCGAGCCGTATCATGCTCAATCGGCATGGTCATGCCGACGAAGTGCGGGCAATTAACCTGGCTGGTGTGGCAATCGCGCGCAAAGCGTTTGGCGACCGTGATGGATACGTACTGGGAGATATCGGTCCACTTGGCGCGATCCTCGAACCCTATGGCGATCTTCCAGTTGCTGAGGCTTATGCAGCATACGAGGAACAAGCACGCGCTCTGGTTGATGGCGGCGCTGATGCGGTTATCATCGAGACGCAAACCTCGCTCGAGGAACTCGGGGTGGCAATCGACGCTGCTAAGGCTGCTGGCGCTTCGTGCATCATTGCTTCCCTTGCCTATGATTTGTCGGCAGACAAATCATTCTATGTCACGATGATGGGAGTGATGCCGGAAAAGGCTGCGGAGTTTGTGGAGGAAAAATGCGCACACATCGTGGCGTTGAATTGCGGCACGGGCATGGACATGGAAGGGGCGGCGAAGGTCATTCGACTGTACCGCGAGAACTGCTCGTTGCCCGCGATGGGTCAACCAAACGCCGGCCTTCCGGTGCTTGAGAAGGGGAAAGCAGTCTACAAACAATTGCCTGCTGACATGGCACTCGGAGTTCCGGCAATCTTGGCTGCAGGTGCTCATATCGTCGGGTCCTGTTGTGGTAGCACGCCGGAACACACGCGAGCCATTCGCCAGGTGGTTGAAGAATATAACAAGAGCAACTGAACCACCCGGTGTGATCAATTTGAACGTGAGTGATCGCGACTTCATAGCTTGGCTTCCTGATGCCAATGTTGCGTGAACGGTTAGAGCAGACATCCTCGTTTCTCTTCGGAGTCGAACTTGTTTCGATTCGCGGCTCAATGGCGGAGAGAAGTGCTGTCAAGGCACGCACATTTGCCAACCAACTCGTCGAATCTCCCCACATTGACTGGATTTCAATAACCGATAATGCCGGTGGCAACCCTCGGTTGGCGCCTCAGGCGCTTGCAAAGCCCATCCTCTACGCAGGTAAGGAAGTCGTCATCCATCTCACCTGCAAGGACCTCAATCGCAACGGACTGGAGAGTGAAGCCTGGCAGCTCAGTAGCGAGGGCTTTCATAACGTGCTTGCCATGACCGGCGACTATCCCGCAAGTGGAAATGGCGGGACGGCAAAACCGGTGTTCGACATCGATTCCGTCGGATTGATTTCGATGTTGACCAAGATGAACCAGGGATTCGATGGCGGCTACGAGAAGACCGACTTCCTCATCGGCGCGGTCACGTCGAATTGCAAAGTGCTGGAAGGTGAGGTTGTTCCTCAATACCTGAAGCTTGAAAAGAAAATCGAGTGTGGGGCGAAGTTCATTATCAATCAGATCGGATATGATTCCCGAAAGGCCCACGAGCTGCGGTTGTACATGGATCACCACGGGATGAAACACGTCCCTCTGATTGGCAATGTTTACGTGCTGAGTCCGCACGTCGCTCAATTATTCCATGATGGCAGAATCCCCGGCATTGTTGTGACACGGCCCCTTCTTGACTTGTGCCTGAAGCAGAGGAGCTCACCCGATGGTGGCAAGGGATTCTTCCAGGAGTTTGCTGCGAAGCACATTGCCATCTATCGCGGCCTGGGTTATCGAGGCGCGTATCTCGGAGGCATGTCGAGCTCTTCTTCCATCGAACGGATTATGGAAATTGAGCGCACTTTCTCCGCTGATGATTGGAAGCAGTTCGCGCGCGAGATGAAGTTCTCAAGACCGGGAGAGTTCTGTTTCTACGCAGAAGACCCCGTTTCGGGACTCGCCGATCGGATCAAAGAAACTCCACATCCTGAAGGAATATCGAAACATGTCGGTACGGCGTACCATTTGTCAAAATGGGTTCATGATATCATGTTTACGCCCGATCATGCGCTCAGTACGTGGGGAGAGAAGATCTGCAGGCAATCGGAGAATCCGAATCAAGGTCCTGCATTGTTGCGCTCGTTGGAACGTCTGAGCAAGTCTATTCTGTTTCAGTGCAAGGATTGCGGCGATTGTTCATTGCCGGAAATCTCATTCCTGTGTCCCGAATCTCAATGTGCCAAGAACCAGCGCAATGGACCTTGCGGTGGGACGCGAGAGGGTCGTTGTGAAGTGGATGGTTTCGGCGATTGTATCTGGCTTCGGGCGTACGAACGGTTGAAATATGAGGGGGAGGAGAGCAATCTCTTGCGTCACGCACCGGTCATTCAAAACCAGGGTCTCC
>DPLS01000403.1:0-10506 GCA_003541875.1 Bacteroidota bacterium
GGTTCAAACCACGTGGATTTCGGGGGCATGATTTTGCCTGCATCGGCAATCGCCAGCAACTCTTCGATGGAGGTTGGGTAGAGCGCAAACGCAACTGCCATCTCTCCGGAGTCCACGCGTTTTTCAAGTTCACTTAGTCCACGAATTCCTCCCACAAAGTCAATCCGCTTGTTCGTGCGCGGATCGTCAATGCCGAGAACGGGTGCAAGGAAATGTTTTTGCAGGATCGAGACATCCAGACGCTCAACGGGATCGGGGTTGTTCAGCAATGCAGGGCTGATTCTCAGTCGATACCATTTGCTTCTCAGGTACATTCCAAGCTCGCCTTTTGCAGCAGGCCGGACTTGTGACTGTTCTTCCTTCACATCAAAGTGCCTCTTCACTTCTTCCATGTACTGTTCCGGCGTCCGGTTGTTCAGGTCCTTTACCACGCGGTTATAGTCCATGATGCGAAGCTGGTTATGCGGGAAGAGGACGGCGAGGAAGAAGTTGTACTCTTCATCTCCACGGTGGTTTGGGTTGCCATCGGCGATTTCTTTCCCAACACGCGATGCAGCCGCGGACCGATGATGTCCGTCGGCCACATAAAGGTTCTCCACCCGTCCAAAGGCTTCTGTGATTCCCCGTATTGTGTTCTGGTCGTTGATGACCCAGAGTTGATGCCGGATGCCATCCTCTGCGACGAAGTCGTTGACCGGGGGTGAATTCCGGATACGGTCAACTATCGCATCGATTGTGGGTTGCGCCCGGTATGTCAGGAAGATGGGTCCGGTATGCGCATTGGTCACCTTCACGTGTTTCGTCCGATCGTCCTCTTTATCCTTCCGCGTCAGCTCATGCTTCCTGATTGTATCGTTCAGATACTCGGCTACCGACACGCAACCCACGAGTCCATACTGTGTATGGTCGTTCATTGTTTGAGCGTAGAGGTACAAGGATGGTGAGGGATCTTCGCGAATGATGCCGTCGGTGATAAGTCTTTGGAGGTTCTCTTTTCCCTTCTGATAAACGCGCTCATCGTAGAGATGTGTTCCTGGTGGGAGGTCAATTTCCGGCTTTCCGATGTGAAGGAAGGAAAGGGGTTTGCCTGTTGCTTCGGCACGGGCTTCTTCGGAATTCAGAACATCGTACGGCTTTGCCGCAACCTGTGCAGCATACGTCGGGAGCGGTCGGAGGCCTTTAAATGGTCGGACGGTTGCCACTGGTCTGTTCTCACTTGCTTGTGTATGAATATGAAGACGCGCTACTCAAACGGGCAGCGCGTCCTGACAATGAGCTATGTTGCCAACTCAACAGCTGACGTTTGTCGTATTCAGCATCTCCTTCATCATCGACGCATTCAGTGCCTCGACCACTTTCTGTGCTATCTCAACGCCGACACGATCCTGCGCTTCGAGTGTTGAAGCCCCGATGTGCGGCGACACTGAGACGCGTGGATGGTTGATGAGGTCAAACTCTTCAGGCGTCGGTGGTTCATGCTCGAAGACATCCATGGCTGCGTAGGCAACCTTGTGGCTGTTGAGAGCATCGAGAAGGTCTTTCTCCACTACAACGCCACCGCGCGCGCAGTTGATAAGAATGACCCCGTTCTTCATCTTCTCAAACTCGGCCTTTGCAATAACGGGGCCGACTTTCTTGTCAAAAGGTAGATGCAACGTAATGTAGTCGGAAATCTGCAGTAGTTCTTCTTTCGAAACCAGCTTGACGGCGAGATCGGTCTTCGTCACGAAGGGATCGTACGCTACCACTTTCATCATCAATCCTACGGCCCGCTTTGCTACTTCGGTTCCGATATTTCCAAGTCCGATAATTCCGAGCGTTTTGCCGGTGACTTCGATGCCCTTGCTGTATTCTTTTTTTGGCCACTGCTTGTTGCGCATGGCGATGTTGCTCATCGGGAGGAACCGTCCGAGCGACATCAAGTGCGCAATCGTCAACTCGGCGACCGAGATCGACGATGCCTTGGGTGTGTTGAGGACATTCAGTCCCTTGGTGCGAGCGTACTCAACATCAATATTGTCCAGCCCGACGCCGCCGCGTGCGATGACCTTCAACCGCGCTCCGGCATCGATCACGGCCTTGGTGACTTTTGTGGCGGAGCGGACGATAATGGCATCGTAGTCGCCAATAGAGTTGACGAGTTCGTCGGGAGTGAGCGTCTTTTCTGTCAATTCAAGTCCCGCTTTCAGGAGGATATCGGCGCCCGTGCGCTCGATACCGTCGGTGATTAGTACTCGCATGGTCGTTCCTTTCTCATTTCAATGTGGGGATGATACGTTCGATGGCTGCAGTCACCTCTTTGATGTCATTAAGCGTCAACTCGCCCATGTGCGCTATGCGGAACGTCTTTTCCTTGAGGTCGCCGTACCCGTTGGAAATCTGCATGCCGAGCTTACCCAGCGCATCGTTCAAACCCTTCACCGACATGTTGACGGTGTTGTTGATCGTGGTGAGCGTTTGTGAAGCGTATTTCGGATTGGGAAACAGCGAGAAGTGCTTGGTTGCCCATTCGCGGGTGTACTCCGCCATGGCCTTATGTCGGGCATACCGATTCTCAAGACCTTCAGCAAGAATCCTGTCAAGCTGGTAATTCAGCGCGAACATGTGGGAGAGGGAGGGGGTTGCTGAATACTGATGATCTTTGGTCTCCACGTACTTGTAGAGTTCGAGGAGATCCAGATACCATCCGCGGTGTTTCACCTGTTTGCCATGTTCCAATGCCCGCGGTGTAACGGAGCAGATTGCCATGCCGGGGGGAAGAGCGAGGGCTTTCTGAGTTGATGTAATACAGACATCAACGCCGAGTCTGTCAACCTCGATCTTAATGCCCGCCATGGAACTGACGGCGTCCAGCAGCCACAACACGTCAGGATATTTCTTTCTGACTTCGGCGATCTCTTCCACGGGGTTCATCACGCCCGTGCTCGTTTCATTGTGGGTAACCGTCATGACATCGTACTTACCAGTAGCGAGATATTTGTCCACCATCTCTGGAGTGGTCGGCTGTCCCATTTCGGATTCACACTTATCGGCGGGGACATTGTTTGCCTCCGCCATCTTGAACCACCTATTGCCGAACGCGCCAACCGAAAACACGATCGCACGTTTCGCGGTGAGTGATCGGATCGAACCCTCCATCAATCCTGAGCCAGAACTTGTGGAGAGCAGGATGGGGTTGGCCGTATACATGACCTTCCGGAGTTTCTCAGTTATCTCGCGCTGCAGATTGGATGCATCCTTCGAGCGATGACCGATCATGGGTGTCGCCATTTTCTGGAGAACATCCGGCGCTACTTCTGTTGGGCCTGGGATAAAGAGCTTCTTATGCATAGAGTGACCTCTCTAAGTGACTTGAATAGGGTTCGTTGGGAAGAACAGAAAAATTTGCCAACACTGTCAGATGTAGATCTTGCGGCACACGCAGTGTTGATCGTCTGCACGGATGGGCATGTGTCAACTGAATAGCGCAACCTCTGTGCCACGCCGACTTGGAGAAAGAACCCGAAATCCCTGTGAAAGTCGGTTCTTCTTCAGCAGATAGCGTGAATTTTTCAGAAAAGAACGGCGCCCGTTGCAAAGATGAGAAGGGCAACAGGGGAAGGCGGAACGCGAACGAGAGTGTTGTGTTTGTAATCAGGAAATACTGACCAACAAACTGCCCCGCCGCTGGCATACGACGGGGCAGTGATCACAGCAAACGAAAGCCTAGAAGGTATACCGTATGCCGAACTGCGCCTGCCATCGTGAGAGGAGATTGTCTGCCACGAACGGATCAGCTTTTCCGTCATTCACTGGCAGATTCAGCCAAGTGTACTTTGGTTTGCCTCGATCCGCTCCAGCTGCAGTTTCGATTCTGTAGAACTGGAGCATATTCACCGTCTGGTTGGCGCCAGTGTTCCGCACCCATCCCCAGTCTTTGTTAAACAGGTTCATGAGATTGAGGATGTCGAACGTAAACTCAATTCTCTGGCCTGAGAATGTTGGGATTTCCTGTCCAATGTGCAGATTAATTTCGTGAGACCATGGTTCACGAGGACCAGACCGCTCGGACATCTTGCCCTTGTTTGCGTTCAGGTACTTGTCGGCGGCAATATACGCAAAGAGCGAGGTGTAGGCAGCATCTGTCTTTGGCAGGATGGTACCCGTAGAGGTCACGAGAATGATATCGTTTGCGTCCTTCGGTATGTATACCAAGTCGTTGTCCGACCGTCCATCCCCGTTCACATCCCCGGTAACCATGTATGAGAACGGGCGTCCGGAAATGCCGTTGTAATACACACCCACCGAAGTTGCCAAACCGCTAGTACCCCACAAGTGACGATATGAAAGATTTGCCGAGATATGATGTGTGCGGTCCCACTGTGAGAACGATAGTTGCGGAGCGTTCGGATTTCCAGGCGTTGGATTGAAGCGCCACCCCGAACTTGCAGTTGTTGAGTTACCGCTATTGATATCTTTCGATTGTCCCCACGTATAGGCAACTCCCCCGTTCAAGCCATCAACAACGCTTCTCTGCACCTGAACTATGACATTTGCGTTGCTCCCCTTACTCGTATTCTTGATGAGAAACACGCCTGGTGCATAGACGCTATCCTTTGGGAGATAACCAGCACTCTTTGTGCGCGAAGTGTTCGTGTATTCGTAGCGGTTTGCAGTCGAACTCCAGACTCCCCAGACCTCTCGGTTTTCGCCGACAAGTCGTCCATCCGGGGTCAACCCACCATTGGTCTGCATTCCCCTGAGGTTGATGTTTTCGTAGTATGCGTCGTTTTGAGTAACCGAGTATATTCCCTCCACTGATGCAACGAAGTCGAAGGGCAGTTTGTAATCAAACGCGAGTGTCCCGCGGATGACTGATGGCGCCTTGAAGTTTCGATCGGTTAGGTTGATCTCGTAGGTTGCGGTAGAAGATGCGGCAACCTTCGTTTGGCCAAATGGATCGGGATTGAAGTTCGTCGGGACTGTCGTAATCGTTATGAAATCCATTCCCGTATTGGCGTATTGGTTGCCTACCCAAACATACGGAAACCGTCCATAGAAGATGCCCACACCTCCACGCATCTGCAGCGATCTCTCCTCGTCAAATGAGTAGTTGAATCCAATGCGAGGCGAGAACGCAGGTGAGGTTTTGGGTGGTAGATCTGTGCGCAAGCTAAACACGGTATCCACACGCGGATTGTAGAGTGGTTTGTCGGGATATGTGGGAATATCAACCCGGACACCGGCAGTAAACTTCAACATTGAGCTGACCGTCCACTCATCCTGGACATAGAACCCGTATTGAAGTGCTCCCCACCTTGTTTCTTGGAGGGGATCTGATGTGGCGGAGTATTTGTATGTATACGAAGCGGCTCGCTGGTCGTTTAGAAACTGAGCGATGGAGTTGTATGTGTATGCGCCAAAGTTGTCCGAAATGAAGAGATTCCGGAATTTGAGGAAGTCCACCCTAACTCCAGCCGTGACAGTGTGAGCAGGCAGATACCAGGAGAAGTTGTCGGTGATTTCAAAGTACTTCTGCCCCAGTTCATTGCGATGGCGAAACTCCTCGGCACCCAGCACGAGGACTTGAGCCCCAGTATAGGTCGTGTTAGTACCCTTTGTAGAGATGTACAAACTTGGAAACGGCGATCCGTAGTAGATGGGGTTGTCGAACTGGTCGACGTACCCGAGGATAAGCTCGTTCGAAGTAGTGTTGCTCAGAGTGCTTGCCAATTGCAGTCCGACATTGTGGGTCTTGTTGTCAAGTCTGTAACGTCCGTTCTCGGCATAGATGTCTGTTATGGTTCGTCCGCGGGAAGGGGAGTTGTCCTCTGACATGCGAACGAAGCTCCAGCGCGCGGTCAGCTTGTGGCGTTCGCCGAGGTTGAAGTCGAGTCGTGTGAAGATCTTGTCAGTCTCGCGGTAGTTCGGCACTTCGGACCAGGATCCCGGGTCATAATTGTATTTCGTCTTCAGATAGCTTGAAAGCATGTTGAGGGAGTCTGCATTGACCGTAAACGCATTCGTCCCGAGGTTGGCGTTGCCGAACGTGCGAAGGATGGGTTGATAGAATCGGGAAAACTCACCGTTCACAAAATAGAAGAGGCTGTTTTCGACGATTGCTCCACCAGATCGAAATCCATACTGCCAGTCCTTGAAGCCATCCAGCTTCTTTCTCTCTCCGGTTTTTGTGGGGGTCTTGCCCGCGATGTCTTCATTGCGTCCATAGTAGTATATCGATCCCTGCGAAGAATTCGTTCCACTTCGCGAGATGGCGTTGACTCCTGCACCCGTGAAGTTTCCTTGTCGCACGTCATACGGCGAAACAACAACTTGGAATTCTTCTATTGCATCAAGACTGACTGGGGCTATCTTGCCTGGCCCCTGTCCTCCGGGGGCGCCGGTTGCTCCCAATCCGTAGAGGTCATTGAAGTTTGCCCCATCGATTTGGATATTGTTGTACCTGTTGTTTCGCCCCAGGGCATTACCCTCTGTGAAATACGGAGATAGCTTGAGCGCTTCCTGGAAGTTGCGATTGATGGTAGGCAGCTTGTCCAATTGTTCGCGCGTCACGTTTGTTGCTCCACCGGTTCGTGAGGAGTTAAACACTGAGGTGCGCTCCCCAAGCACGGTGATTTCTCCGGCCTGAACCGCTTCCTCCGTCATCGAAAAATTGAGGTCAAAGTTTTCCCCCAGCCTGAGATAGACATTCGTGCGGGTCTGTTTCTGGTATCCGATGATTGACGCAGTGATTGTGTATGGACCACCCACGCGGAGGTTCGGTACTGTGAATCGTCCGTCCTCACGCGTGCTATTGCCATACTTAGTTCCGCTCGGATCGTGTATGGCAACGATGTTCACCCCGGGCAATGCTTCGCCGGTTTTTGCCGTGACTTTGCCGTTGATTGCAGCGGTAGTCACGCCTTGCGAGAATACTATGCCGGTCAAAAGCACCAGGCTTGCAAGCACGGCGAGACACCAAATGGTGTAAGTTGGCTTCATGAGACCTCCAATGATGATGTGATGGAGAAGGTAGTGAGGTGGTGTAGAAACATTATTTGTCGTCGGGAAATAGCATTGGAAAAGGACTATCAGATCTGCCGCGGCGTCGACAATGTAGAACAGGGACGCCGCAATTCGAAGGATGATACGTTTGTGGCCGTGGAGACCACCGATGAGCAATTGCGTGGCTGAAACATAAGAAGCGAGAAGCAAAAATACAAGAGGTAACTTGCAGAAATTAAGGTGGAAAAGATCCCGCAATCCTTCGTATCTGTGCGAGACCTGATCGGAATTTGCCTTGCGCCTCAATGCTCTTATGGCTACCTTGAAATAGATTTCGCCCCGATTTCCCAGATTCTACTCACTTTTATTGGAAGCTCCCATGCGCCGTCTATTTGGTTTTTCATCCTTGATTCTTTTTCTGACTCTTCTTATCAGCCCCGCCTTATTTGCTCAGGCGACCATCACTGCGGTCCGCATTCCAAACGCAATCGCGGACGGAGGCGGAACGGGCACTGTCGGGTGGCCGTACGCGGTCTTCGTGCAAATCCAGAACTGGACGGCAGGCGCAAGTGGTCAGGCCTATCTCAAGCTCTACAATAGCACCAACAACGAGTACATGTGGAGCGCCACGGGGGTTTGGAGCAACACGACCACCTATTCAAACGCAAACCAACCCGTCGTCAATATCGATGGAAGTGGCAACTGGTCAGGGTGGATCTATGCAAAGCACAATACTACGCTTGGACTCACGGCCGCAGTGAGAGCTGCAAAAGTTGGTGCGACGTCCACCAATCTCACGAGCTCGACAAAGACGTTTAATGTCATGAGTATGATAACTACCGGCGGCTGGATTTTTCGACAGACGTCACCCGCAATCAACAAAGGGATCGTTGCCTACCTGGGCGGACAGATGGTTGGCACCTATCGGACAGAAGACAATGGAATAGCAGAGGGTTACACCTATGGGGCGGGCGGATTCAAGATTGCGGTGCCGGCAGGTTTTGTTGATTCGCTTGTGACGTTTAACGATGATGGTTCACGCGACCAGGCATTTGTTGGGCCATGGCCCATCACTGCCGGCCAAGAGACGGATGCCGGCCAAGGAGGTGGCCAGATTGGTCGCGGTAGTGCCGTGCTCTCTCCTGCGACACTTTCCGGTGGGGCAAGCCATTCTCTCACGTTGAGACTGTTTGGACAAACTCCGTACACAATCCAAAACGCGCGCATCAACGTACCTTCATCGTGGACGTGGTCGCACACGACGGGAAGCATCACACTTGTTGGCGGCGGCAGTCCAAGCGCAAGTGTCGCCGGCGATACGATTGTCATTACCAATCTCACGCTGAATGGTGGAGACAGCCTCCGTGTCCAAATGAGCAATTTCACTCCGTACGATACTACAGCGGTCTTCCCGTTTCTCACCAGAACAGGAACCCATCCCGATTCAATCTATACGATTGGTACTCAGCCGACGATCTTTATCTACAGCACGCCGCTGCCACTTTCTGCCGTGCAACAGAATGACGCGAACGGCGTTCCACTACTCAATAACAGACTTGTTACTGTGAGGGGAATAGTTACAGTTGCAAATCAGTTTGCTGGTCCGTCGTACATCCAGGATAATTCTGGGGGTCTCGGCATTTACGGATCTTCATTCTCAACGGCAGTCAACATCGGTGATGAAGTTATTGTTTCAGGATTGGTGCAGCCATTCAGCGGCCTTACGGAAATTGTCAACCCGATCCTTCATTCAATTCCCAGTACGGGAAATACGGTGGAACCAATGGTTGTCACGGCGCTCCAAATTGCCAATGATGGAGTTGGAGGCGTCGAACAGTATGAATGCCACCTCGTCCGTCTCAACAATGTAACTGTGACTGGAAGCGGAAATTGGGCAGGCAATACAAACTACCCTTTGGTCGACGCCACAGGTACCACCCAAATTCGTATCCCGACTGCAACGAATCTCGTGGGCACACCGATTCCAGCCGGTGCATTTGATTTGATATGCGTTGTTGGTCAGTTCATTAGTACGCCGCCCTACATTGGCGGCTACCAGGTTCTTCCTCGCTTCCTGGCCGACCAGATTTCCACGGGTCCGATTATCGCATCCCTGCCGACAGAGAGCAACATCCAGCCGACCTCTCTCACCGTTAGTTGGAGGACGACAAATGTTGGCACGACACGCGTTCGCTACGGAAGAACTCCCGTGTTCGAGCTGGGAATTATTGGCAACGATACGCTCCAGACAAACCACGTAGTCAATCTCGACGGTCTTGACCCGGCTACTGTCTATTATGTCAAGGCGTTCTCGGTTGCGGGGACAGACACCAGCTCTGCGGCAACACTCATTACCAGCACACGCTCTCCCGCGCAGTCCACGGGTCAGATCAACGTCTTCTTCAATAAGAGTGTGAATGCCAACCTCGCGTGGTTTCAGCAGGCCAACGGCAACCAGGATCTTGTGGCAAGGTTGCTTCCGCATATCAATAACGCGCAACGGTCAATCGATGTCGCCCTCTACAGTCTTAGCGGGACGCCGGGTGCCACGATTGCGAGCGCACTTGTGAACGCCAAGATCCGGGGGGTGAAGGTTCGCGCTATTTGTGAATTCGACAACAGCACCACAACACCATTTAATACGCTCGTTGCCAACGGCATCCCGCTCATCACGGATAAATTTGATCCCACTAATAATGGAGCAGGGCTCATGCACAACAAGTTCTTTGTGTTTGATGGGCGGAGTGGTGCTCCAGAAAGTGTTTGGGTATGGACAGGTTCATGGAATCCCACCGATCCGGGAACGAACAATGATTTTCAGAATTCAATTGAGTTCCAGGATAAGGCAATGGCGGCTCCGTACACAATGGAATTCAACGAGATGTGGGGAAGCGAGACGGATGTTCCCAATGCCGCGAATTCTCGTTTCGGTGCGCGCAAGCTCAACAACACACCGCACAGATTCGTCGTCGGCGGAAAGCCTGTCGAAGTGTACTTCAGTCCGAGTGACGGGGCGGATTCGAAAATCGTTTCTGAAATCAACGCCGCCGAGCATTCCGTTGGCTTCCAGCTTCTCACGCTGACCCGGAGCGGCATCGCGACCGCGCTCGTCAGCAAGAGAAATGCCGGCAAGAAAGTGCGGGGTGATATCGACGATAGCACAGACACAGGTTCGCAATACAGGTACCTTATCAACAATGGCGTTGACGTTCGTTTGAAGACAGCAGGAACGAGCGGACTGCTTCACCACAAATACGGGATTATTGATGCCGAAGATCCCCACTGGAACTCGGTAACTCTCACTGGTTCCCATAACTGGACAAGCTCTGCTGAAAACGCGAATAATGAAAACATGGTAATTGTCAGGGATGGCAACATTACCAACCAGTACTTGCAGGAATTTTCCGCGCGTTATTACCAGTTCGGAGGCATTGACTCAATACGAGTCGGTGTTGAGCAGGTTGAATGGAATGTGCCCCAGTCGTTCTCACTCTCACAGAACTATCCCAATCCGTTCAACCC
>DPLS01000403.1:10857-20674 GCA_003541875.1 Bacteroidota bacterium
ACGTATCGGGTTGAGGTGAATGCGAGCAACTTCGCAAGCGGCGTGTACTTCTACAGGCTGGAAGCAGGGACGTTCGTCCAACAGCGGAAGATGCTTCTCCTCAAGTGATTAAGGCGGTGATATTCGACTTCGGCAATGTTATCTGCCGGTTCGATAACAAGATCATTTTCGAGAAAGTGTCTGTCCATACCGGCAAGTCCGTGAGTGAGTTGGAAACGATTGTCTACGGAGCACCAGACCTGATTCTTGGTTACGAACGCGGCACTATCAGTTCGGACGAATTTTACGGCGGGCTCAAGACAATGTTCGGCCTGCAGATGTCGAAAGCGGAATTCATCCGGGTATACACAGACAAGTTCACGCCGATTGCCGAGACCTTCGACCTCATCAGAAAGCTGAAGGGAAGATACAAGCTTGGGCTTCTCTCGAACACGAGTGAGTGGGATTTTGAGTATGGGATCAGGACGGTCGCGGTCTTCCCGCTGTTCGATTCGATTACTGTTTCGTTTCAGGTTCACGCGCTCAAGCCTGACAAGAATATCTACCTTGACGCGTTGACCAAGCTTGATGTGCATCCTCATGAATGTGTCTACATTGATGACATCGAGGGGTTTGCTGAGGCTGCTCGGGAGCTTGGGATACATGCCGTTCATTACCGCTCACCAGAACAACTCGAAGAGTCACTGAAAGAGACGCTATTGTCTTAGGACCGGCTCACGGTGTGGCCAATGTGAAGTCTGAACAGAGATGCCCAGGGATCGAATCAAATCGAGACTCCGTAAGTCAGGTGAGAAGCGGAGGAAGCAGGTCAGCATCGGGTCGCTCCCCGCGTTCTGTGACTACACGTGCACTCATGCGATCTTTCCTCCTGCAGACGCAGTGGGAGCCTGCAGACGGGAGATAGGCGTGCATTGTACTCTCCTTGATCGCTATAACAACAAGAATGCAAAATGCATAGCAAAGAGCTAGCCAGCATGCTGTTCCCTATTTGCGAAGGAAAGCAACCCGTTGAGTATTTGCATTTCAATGAGTCGTTTCTTATGTTCGATTTGAATTTGCGGGGAGTTTGCCGAGCCATCAAGGGCACGTTGTCATCGGCTGTGGATGAGAGCCCCCGCTTCAGGTGCGTTCGCCAAGCGGAGCGATGCACAGTTTCACCTTCTGTTCTGACAACAATTGCCCCTGGTTGAGACGGGGCAGCCAAGTCTAACCATCGGAGCCGATGCGCGCCTTTTCGGTTGACGACATACGTCGGTGTTTCTCAACCTCCTCCGACTTCAACGAGATCTTCGATGCATTCCAGGCCGCGCTCACGCAAAAGCTCAAGGATGTTGAGCCCTATCGCCTTCTTTTCTGGAATCATTCGCTGACGCCGGATGAAGTCCGTTTGTTTGGTGAGAAACTGGCGGCTGAATACCCCGATCTCGCTTACGATGTATTCCTTTGGCTCGCAGGTGTGTTTGAAGTGACGTACTCATCTGTCGATAACTTCGAACTTGCCCTGCACTATTACCAGAAAGCCGCAAGTATACAGCCGGGAGAGCCCGACCCGTATCTTGACGCGTGCGATTGTTACGATCCCGACCTCAACATTCCTCCGCTTGCCAGCCTGATCGATTTCGTCAAGAAAGGGGCTGAGCGTGCTGCAAATCCTATTCCTCTCTACAAACGTCTCGCTTACCTGTACGAACTCTCCGGTGACACTGAACAGAGCGAGCATTACCGGCGCAGGGCGGAAGACCATCCAGAACAATCAACATCACCGCAGGAACCTGCTGAGCCTGCATGAGAGAGTTCAAGGGCTATCTCATGATATTGGCAGCAGCGATCCTCTGGGGTTGTTCTGCGACGTTGGCAAAGTTACTCCTGAACCAAAACGTCAGCACGATTCTCATTGTGCAAACGAGGGTCACTTTCTCCGCACTGATACTCTTGGTGTTCTATCTTCTCTTCAAACCGCATATCCTCAGGGTAGGAATTCATGACCTTTGGCGGTTCGCGTTGCTGGGTGTCCTGGGAGTGGCGGGATCGAACTTCACCTACTACTTCGCGATCAGAGAGAGTACCGTGGCAACTGCAATCACTCTGCAATACACGGCGCCACTCTTCGTGATGGCAAATACAACATTCCTTGGTGAAGAGAAGTTCAGCACGATCAAGCTGGCCGCCGCCATAGTTTCGCTCGTTGGCTGTTTCCTCGCCGTCGGTGCATACGACACAAGTGTGTTACGACTTTCGACCGCTGGACTTATAAGCGGCATCGGATCGATGATCAGCTTCTCGTTCTTCACCATTTACACTCGGCATGTCCTAAGCCGTCACAATGTCTGGACAACGACTTTCTATGCTCTTGTATTTGCTTCGCTGTTTTGGTTAGTGGTCAATCCGCCATGGAGTATTGTCGGAGAAAACCCGGTCGGTGAAGTGTGGAAAGGCCTTGTTGTTCTTGCCATCATCTCTATTTTGGTTCCACACTCATTGTACTTCTCGGGGATGCGGTACGTTGTGGCTTCACGGGCGATTATCACAAGCACCCTTGAGCCAGTTGTTGCGATGGTGTCGGCGGCAATCTTCCTTGCAGAATTCTTGAATCCGATCCGGGTTGCCGGTGCAGCGCTGGTGATCGGGGCGATCGCGCTGCTGCAAGTGCAGAAGGAAGAAGGGACGATTCAGAATTTCCATGCAGTTCGGGAATCAGATGCTTCGTAGCCAACGTCGGATCGATAAAATCAGAAGGGTGTTGGCGCAACGCCAGCCTGATATGACAGTCGTGATGGAGAATATCCACGACCCGCATAACGTCAGTGCGATTCTTCGCTCTTGCGATGCTGTGGGGATTCTTCAAGTTGAGCTGTTGTATACGCTTGAGAAGTTTCCGCGTATTGGCAAGAAGAGTTCCTCAAGCGCGAACAAGTGGCTGGAGAGGCGAAAGCACAAGTCTGTAGATGAGTGTTATGGAGCGCTCCACGGGGAGGGCTTCACAGTTTATGCAACGCATCTTGGAGAGTCGTCGGTGTCTCTCTATGATCTTGATTTGACGAAAAAGGTGGCACTTGTGTTTGGGAATGAACACCGCGGAGTTTCTGACGAGGCAGCGGCCAAGGCGGACGGGAATTTTCAAATTCCAATGCTTGGAATGATTCAGAGCCTGAATGTCTCCGTGGCATGTGCCGTAAGTTTGTATGAAGTTCTCCGCCAACGACTGGCAACGGGCGACCTGCGTCGCTCCAAGATTTCCGGGAAAGAACTCACGTCTCTCTATGATGACTGGATCAGGCGATAACAGCTCCTTCATCACTCATCTTGAGTGCAGTAGCTGCAACAGGACAGCAGACCATCGAGAGTTACACACGGTCTGTCATGCGTGTGGCAAAACGCTGCTCGCCCGCTACGATCTTGACAGCGCGAGAGCGGTTCTTCGTCGTGATACCTTTGCGGCGAGGCCGCGAACGATGTGGCGTTATCAGGAACTCCTCCCTGTCCTCTCGGACTCCAATATCATCTCGCTAGGCGAGGGATTCACGCCGATTCTCCCGCTGACGCGGCTTGCCGTTTCACTTGGTTTCGGTCATCTGTTAATGAAGGACGAATCGTTCAACCCCACTGGTTCGTTCAAAGCACGCGGGTTATCGGCCGCTGTGTCAAAGGCAAAGGAGCTTGACGTGAGGGAGGCCTGCATGCCAACGGCGGGGAATGCCGGAGCCGCGCTTGCTGCGTATGGAGCGGCAGCAGGGATTTTTCCTCACATCTACATGCCGGATGATACGCCGCGCGTCAACATTGTTGAGTGTCAAGTGTACGGTGCTGATGTCCACCTGGTTCGGGGGAACATCAGCGACGCTGCCAAAGCGATGAACGCCGAGCGAGCCGGCACTTCGTGGTTCGACATGTCCACTTTGAAGGAACCGTATCGGCTGGAAGGAAAGAAGACCTTGGGGTTTGAGATCGTGGAGCAGTTTGGGTGGGGACTTCCCGATGTAATCGTGTATCCAACAGGTGGCGGCACGGGACTCATTGGCATGTGGAAGGCGTTCGACGAGTTGCAGCAGCTTGGATGGATCGGAGATCAACGACCAAAGATGGTGTCCGTGCAAGCCAAAGGCTGTGCCCCGATTGTGAAAGCGTTCGAATCGGGCCTGACGGTGTCCGAGTTCTGGAACGACGCTGCCACGATTGCATCCGGTCTGCGAGTTCCAAAGGCCTTTGCAGATTCGCTCATTCTCAAGGCAATCTACGATAGTGGAGGCTGCGCTCTTGCTGTAGACGATGAAGAAATTGTAAGGGCGATTCGCTTGGTTGCCAGTACGGAAGGAATCCTGCTCTCTCCTGAGGGTGCATCAACCATTGCCGCTCTCCCGTTGCTGAGAGATCATGGGGTGGTCCAAAGTGAATCTCGGGTATTGCTCTTTAATACCGGGTCAGGCCTGAAATACTCCGAGGTGTTGCTTCTTGCGGCGGTGCGGCCAACCTCGATGTGATGGGTTGTGCCAGCTCGACGGATGAGACGTTGATTCGTGTTTGAATGTTGTGTATATTCGCAGTGCCATCTGAAAGGGAAACCTTTCAGGCAGCAGACCGTATACGTTCGCAACGGTTGGTTTGTATCATCGAATAGTTGAGCATCATGACATCCCAGGAACCTCAAGCAATCAATTTCCTTCAAGAGAATCTCATTCTCATTGGTGTTGCGTCGATTATCATCTTCGGATACCTCGTGCTCCTCATTCGAAAGCGCTGGAAAAGGGGATTCCGACATGACGATGTCCGCAAATCCGATCCTCCCTCCTAAAGCTCCAGGCAGAGTTCGTCGCCCTGCTTTCTGATTCTATCACTCCATTCTCGCTGCTCATCGCTGACCTCGTTTCATTGCAGTACGGTGATACTCGTTCGCTTGTATCTTGGGGCACTTTTGGGTACTTTCTACTGTTTTCATGAGCAACCTACCTCGTTGATAACTGGACCTACTATGACATTGCGTTTGTTCAACCGTCTGCTTTTGGCTTTCCTTCCCATCTCGATGGCGCTGGGGCAGAGTGCGATGCCCCCAGCCACGAGTCTTCCTGCAATAAAAGAAGATAAGAAGCACCACACCCAGCTGCAACTTGTTGGCTCAGTCAAGACGGTCAGACCCGGTATGAAGTTCACAGTTGGTGTTTTGATGAAAATGGAGCGGGGCTGGCATACGTACTGGAAGAATTCTGGTGAAGCAGGCCTGCCCACGCAGGTGAAATGGACAATGCCCAAGGGATTCACGAGCGGTGAGATCCAATGGCCGATTCCACATAAGTACAATGAGTCGGGAGAGGTGTTGACCTATGGCTATGCCGATGAGAATATGCTTCTCGTTGATATCGTCCCTTCCGCTGATGTGGCAATCGGTTCAGCCGTCACGCTCCGGGCAGATGTTGACTGGCTTGAGTGCGAGAGGATCTGTGTGCCCGGTCGTGCCTTCTTGGAATTGAAACTTCCAGTGGCAGGTGGAGAACCTCTTGCGGCAAATGCGAGGCTGTTTGAAAAGTACCGGAATCAGATACCTGCATCATTCACCGAACACACCGGGTTTACGTTCTCGGCAACAGCGGTAAATGCCATTCTGGAAGTGCGTCTGAAAGCGAAGGAGGGACAGTCGTTTGTTGCCGTGAAAGATGCCCTGCCTGATCTCTACCCCGAACCGATTGATGAGTTGGTCTTCGGCCGCACACAAGTTGATGCAAACGCTTCAGGGGCAACTCTTCGTATTCCACTTTCAGTTTACGAAAAGACTGCTCGATCGTTCACGTTTCGCGGAGTTGTTGTGTATCAGATGGAAGGGGGAAAACATACAGCAGTAACGATTGAAGTCCCTCTTGCCGGAGATTTCATTTCGAGTCTATCAGTGGCGGGAGAGGCAGCGTCATCGGGAAGCGTGCTTGATCAGACATTTTCTACGGTCAAAACAGGCAATGGCGATCAGCCACTGTACCTCTTCGTTCTCTTCGCGATTATGGGCGGACTTCTGCTGAACGTCATGCCGTGCGTTCTGCCGGTTATCGCTCTGAAGATATTTGGACTGGTCCGAATGGGGGGCGATCAACCGAAACATGTGAAGAGG
Organism: Bacteroidota bacterium; assembly: GCA_003541875.1. Classification (GTDB taxonomy): domain Bacteria; phylum Bacteroidota; class Ignavibacteria; order UBA10030; family UBA6906; genus UBA11986. The sequence continues at coordinate 16,949 of DPLS01000403.1, forward strand.
CTCGCGTGGTCTTTCTCCGCCGGAATTCTTGTGACCTTCCTCCTTCTCGCCCTCCTCGTCATCCTCTTGCAGGCTGCAGGCGAACAGATTGGCTGGGGGTTTCAGTTTCAGGAACCGCTGTTCGTGATAGCGATGAGTGTCATTGTTTTTGCATTCGGACTCAGTCTATTTGGCGTGTACGAGGTAGGTCTTCCATTCGTTCTGGCGTTTGTCGGGGTGGGGAGTGCGATGGAAAAACGCACGAGTGAAGACAAAGGCTACGTGACCTCTTTCTTCGAAGGAGTGTTCGCGACAATTCTTGCCACGCCCTGTACCGCACCATTTCTCGGAACCGCTTTTGGCTTTGCGTTTTCACAACCTGCGTGGGTCACTCTGCTTCTTTTCGCAAGCGCGGGGGTTGGCATGGGACTCCCGTACGTTGTCCTGGCGCCGCGACCTTCCTGGATGAAGTTTTTGCCAAAGCCCGGCGCATGGATGGTGGACGTGAAGCAGTTTATGGGATTTCTCATGATGGCGACCCTGATCTGGTTGCTCTATGTGTTGGGAAAGCAGCTAGGGATGGAAGGAGTCATATGGACTTCAGCGTTCCTGCTCTGCGTAGGACTTTCGTGTTGGATTGTGGGAAAGTTTGCGACGCTCACGGTTTCAAGAGCCAAGTACGTCTTAACTTGGGTAGTTGCAGTTGCTATCTCGGTGGGTGGATACTGGGTGTTCCTTGAGTCGATCCTGGACGTGCGAAATGTGATTGCGGGTGTGCCATCGGTAGCGCAGGAATCTGCCAGTAACGAAGCACGTGGCATTCGGTGGCGTCCGTTTTCCCTTGACGAATTGAACACACTTCTTCAGGAGAACAAGGCTGTCTTCATCGACTTTACTGCCGATTGGTGTCTTACATGCAAGGTGAATGAAGGCACTGTGCTTACCAACGAGGAAGTGATACAGAAATTCAAATCGACAGGTATCATTCCCATCAAGGCCGATTGGACCAACCGCAACCCGGATGTTACTCGCCTGCTCTCAAAGTTCGGACGGTCCGGTGTGCCGCTTTACGTTATCTTTCCTCCGGGAAAACCAAACCAGCCGATAGTTCTTCCCGAAGTCATCACCATTGGCATGGTTATCGATGCCCTCGGCAAGGCGACCGGATCCTGACCTGTGAGTGTACTGTATCGGATCGATTCGAAAAGTGAGAAGCCACCATCACAGTGTCCGATACAGCCTGTCGAATAGTCAACAAGTGCAGAAGATTAGCCACCCATTTTGATTGTCTCAGTTCTGTTCCTCTTGCGCTGCCAAATCTTTTGAAAACTCCGGTCTAACGTGCGAGACTTCACTAACCTTCTCCATTGCGTAATACAGTGGTTCCGTCGATGCTGGCATGAGGGTTGCGCGCTATGTATGGGATTGATCAGCGAAAACTATTCCAGGCCATGAGAAGGAGCTCAATAGTTGTGACATCAGAACACCTTGTTGGTGAGACCTCTTGGCAGGTTGCCATCACAGACAATGCATTCAGTCCTCTGGTTCTTCGTATGTGGCACAGCGGAGCCGTAAGGTCATGATGTCCTCCATTTCTTCCGCCCAACTCCCCAAGTCGATTCGTCGAAACGTTGCATTGCGAATCTGTATCGTGTATGCCATCATCAGCGCGATGTGGATACTCCTCTCAGACAAGTTGGTCTTTTCTCTTGTTGCGGAGCCTGGCGATATGGCTCTGCTGAGCATGGTCAAGGGCATTGTGTTTGTCCTGGCAACAAGTGCAATTATCTACGTGCTCGTTAGTCGCGGGTTACGCGCGGTTGGACAAAGCGAACAGCGGTATCGTCACGTGGTCCAGCGATCACAGATCGGCATTTTTCACTATGACATGGAATGGAACATCACCGATTGCAACACACGACTTGTTGAGATTCTCCAGAGTGCACGCGAACGACTGATTGGTTTCAACTTGCAGAATCTTCAAGACCGAAGCATCCTTCCGGCATTGGAGAAGGCAATCGAAGGCGAGGAAGGTGCATTTGAAGGCTTCTACAGTGCTACAACCGGCCCGGCAAGATTATGGATCTTGCTTCGAACCGCCCCGCTCTTTGATGAACAAGAAAGAGTGAAGGGGGGCGTGGCCATAATCGAAGATATTTCCGAACGCAAATGGGCCGAACAGGCGTTACGGAATGCAGAGCGACAGTATCGTGAAATCTTTGAACATGCAGGTGAAGGAATCTATCAGAGCACACCTGATGGACGGTTCATTGCAGCCAACCCTGCGCTGGCGCAAATGTTGGGTTACGCGTCAGCAGATGAATTGATCGGGTCTATCACAGACATCGAGCGGCAAGTGTACGTGAACCAGGAGGAGCGCTTGTTGTTTAGACGGTCGCTCGAAGAACATGGCTCGATCAAGGGGTTTCTTTCTCAACTCCACCGGAAGGATGGCACCACAATCTGGGTATCGGAGAATGCAAGAGTTGTGCGGAACGGTTCACCGCAGATCCGGTACTATGAAGGTGCAGTGCAGGACATCACTGAGCGGAAACATGCAGAAGAGGCTTTGTCAGAAAGCGAAGAACGATACCGATCATTGGTGGAGATGTCGCCTGATGCGATCGCAGTACATAGTGAAGGAAGGCTGGTGTACGCGAACGCCGCGGCAGCTCAACTTCTTGGCGCAGGCACTCCGGAAGAACTCGTCGGTAAGCCGATTCTTAGCTTTGTTCATCCAGAGTATCACGAGACGGTCAGGCAACGGGTCGAGTCCGTTGGGAGCGAAGGTGTGGCAGCACCGCTCATCGAAGAGAAGTTTATACGCCTTGACGGGACAGTCATCGACGTGGAAGTTGTCGCAATTCCGTTCACCTTTAGAGGAAAACCGGCAGTGCAAGTTGTTATCCGTGACATCACTCCGCGAAACCAGGCGGAACGTGAGATCAGATTGCTGGCGCAGACCGTTGCTTCTACAAAAGACTGTGTCTCTATCACGGATCTTGAGGACCGAACCCTGTTCGTCAATGATGCATTCGTTGAGACGTATGGGTTTACCCGGGAGGATCTCATCGGCAAGCCCATTTCGATCATCCGTTCGCCGGCAAATGCGGAGGAGCTTGCCAGTCAAATCCGGCCCGCCACACTTGCTGGTGGATGGTATGGTGAGGTTGTCAATAGGCGGAAAGATGGGAGCAATTTTCCCGTCGAGTTGTGGACATCAGTAGTGAGGAATGAGATCGACGAGCCCGTTGCGATGGTTGGCGTTGCCCGTGATATTACGGAACGAAAGCGGGCAGAGGGATCAATGCAGAAGCTTCTGCGCGCGATTGAGCAGAGCGATGAAGTGATATTCATGACTGAGCGCGATGGAACAATCACCTATATCAACCCTGCTTTCGAGAAAGTGTATGGATTCAAGCGTGAAGAAGCTATTGGTAAAACTCCCCGGATACTCAAGGGGGGGACGTTGAGTGAGGCAGTGTATCGGGATTTCTGGGCACTACTCTTGGCTGGCAAGAGCGTTCGTGGTGACATTGTCAACCGGACAAAACCTGGTAAACTGATCACGGTGAAGTCGTCGATCAGTCCAATTCATGATGGAGAAGGAAGCGTCACTGGATTCATTGCTGTTCAGGATGACATTACGGACCGCAAGAAGGCAGAAGAAGAAAGAAAAACGCTGGAGTCACAACTCTTCCAGGCCCAGAAAATGGAGTCCATCGGCACGCTTGCAGGTGGCATTGC
>DPLS01000403.1:20930-21213 GCA_003541875.1 Bacteroidota bacterium
TGCTCATGACTTCAACAACATTCTCGGGATCATCCTGGGACATGCCACGCTTCTCGAAAGGGAGTTCGGAGATCCCGGCCGGTTTCTCAAAGGCAGAGAGGCAATCATGACGGCGGTTCAGCGTGGCGCCAGTCTCGTACAACAAATTCTGACCTTTGCGCGAAAGACGGAGGTGTCCTTTGAACATGTTAATCTGAATGAGACTATAATCGACATTGTGAAGATGTTGGAAGAAACATTTCCGAAGACTGTCGGTTTCTCGATGCAGCTTGCGCCCACGCTC
>DPLS01000087.1:0-886 GCA_003541875.1 Bacteroidota bacterium
TGTCATCGAACCGCACGCGCAACCAAAGGTCTGTCAATCCCGTGTCGGCCACGCTCAGATGTATCACCGGCACATGGCCCGGTGGCGGTGGCGGTGGGGGCTCGGGTGGAGTCTCCTTGCAGGAAAAGCATGCGAACAAACCTGCTGCGAGGAAAACCGAGACGATGAACGCAACTCTGATTCTGCACATGGCATCTGATCCGATACCAATGATCACACATGCTCCAATTGGCTAGAACTGGACAACTCCCTGTCCGGCACAAGATAACACCCGATTGAACGAAACTCCAGTCTTTTCCTGCTGGCTAATGAAGTTTTTTCTCACGCATCCCGCAGTCAAGGGTGTGGGTTGCTTTTCCATCCGTGCGTGGGTATATTTTGCAGGCTCGCCCGAGCTCAGGGAGCCTCAGCGAGCAGGCCCGTTCATACACACATTTCAAGGTGGGAAGTCATGACCAAACTGATTGCTCTCTACCGCAAACCCGCAGATCCCGCAGAATTCGACAAGCACTACTTTGAAGTCCATACACCACTCGTGAAGAAGTACCCCGGCCTCCGAAAGCTGGAGATTACTCGCGTCACGGGCGCGCCCATAGGCGACACAAAATTCCATATCCTGTGCGAGATGCACTTCGATAGCAAAGACGTTATGGATGCAGCACTGGCGTCACCGGAAGGCAAGGCGGTTGCGCGAGACCTCATGAGCTTTGCCGCGGACGTGGTGACGGTGTTTGTTGGAGAAACGACCTCCTGAGCGACCGACTTGATATCAGGGGACAAGCGATAGCAACGTGATGAAGAACTCTTTCACTGGTCATTGCCAGTCCCGACGTTGTTCCGCTTTACGGAATCCCGTAGAGCGGGATTTGTCGGGACGAAGCCTGTC
>DPLS01000087.1:1185-4946 GCA_003541875.1 Bacteroidota bacterium
TTTCTGCACGCATTCGAGGATTGAGCTTGCCCGCCTGCCTCAATGAAATACCTGTGGCGGGCAGGCTTCGCTTCGCTCGCAATGACTGTGACACTGGATTCTTCAACAACCTGCCATACATATTAGAATCAGATCCTTCGTCCCGCCGAGGCGGGACTCAGGGAAGGGAAACCAAATGAGCAAATACACAGGCAAAACCATCAAGTTCAGCAACCTCCTCTATACTAAGGGGAACTGGCGCGCTACCATCACCATTAACCGCCCCAAGGTGTACAACTGCCTGAACCTTGAAACACTACAGGAACTCAGTGCAGCATTGCAGGACGCGGCATGGGATGATGAGGTCGCGGTCATTATCCTGACTGGAGCGGGCGAGAAAGCGTTCTGCACAGGCGCAGATATGAAAGAGTGGAACGAGGAGTTCCTCGATTCATCCAACGACTTCTACAAGTGGATGGGCGTGTTCATGGAAACGTTCGAACGCCTACGCAACATCGGCAAACCGACGATTGCGCGACTCAACGGCATGGCCGTGGGAGGCGGGAACGAACTTCAGATGTCATGCGACCTTGCCATCGCAGCCGATGATATTTACTTCGGCCATGCCGGTACCTCACGCGGAAGCGTTGCGGCGGCGGGGGCAACGCAATGGTTGCCTCTCATTGTCGGTGAACGAAGGGCGCGGGAGATCCTCCTATTGAATGAGAAGATCCCCGCGAAGAAAGCGCTTGCGTGGGGACTCGTCAACCAGGTTGTGCCGAGAAAGAAACTGGATAAGACAGTTGATGAGATGGCAGAGAAGCTCGTGAACAAGCTCCCCGAGTGCACACGCTACACGAAGCAGCAACTCAACTTCTGGCGGGACTTCTCGTGGGCAATGACCATCGGACACCTCCGAGACTGGCTGACTGTCCACACCTCAGCACCGGAAATCCAGGAGGGCATCAAGGCATTCAATGAGAAACGGGAGATCGATTACAAGGCGTTGAGAAGGAAAATGGCAAACACAGAAAGAAGGAAACGATAAGATGGTCAAGCACTTCTCCCGGCCTTTGCCTCTCACTTTTTTGACTTTTCACTTTTCACTATGCTTTCTTGTTTCATGCTCCTCTCCTCCTCAGCTTGCCAGGTGGGAACTCACCGGCGGTCCGATGGCGCAGAACATCTCCACCGTGTTCGTGGATGAGCATAACAAGTCACACTTGTTTGTCGGCCTCACAAACGGTGAAGTCCATTCCTCCACGGACGAAGGGGGAACGTGGTCAAAGCTCACCACTCTTCGGCCAAATGGTTCCATCAACCGTTTCATCCAGCACCCCGATGACGTACAGCGATACTATGCAGCAACGAACTCCGGCCTATTTGTCTCGACCGACGCGGGCGTTGCGTGGACCGAGATTACCATCAATCCCTCATCCAGCCATTTTGCCGTCCGTACGCTGGTAATCGACCCGTACAACGCGAGGATCATGTACACGGGCATTGCTGGAATCGGGATTCACAAGAGCACCGATGGTGGAGCAACGTGGAGACCAGTCAACAACGGACTCGATTCGCTTGCGCTGACAAAATCGGAAGTGTGCGATATCAAGATCGACCCATCGAAACCGGACAATCTCTACGCGACGATGAGAGAAGTTGGCGTCATCAGATCGACCGATGGTGGTGCATCGTGGACCAGACTCACATCAATCATGGGATCCGGTGGAATTGCCCCCACAAGCATCGTGGTCCATTCAAAGTCGCCTGGCACACTTTGTTTCGGGATGGAGGCGGGCAGCATTTACAAGTCCGTCGACGGCGGAAAAACGTGGAGCCCAACGCGTTTCGGCTCAGGGAGCGACAAGCCCGTAACCCTTATCTCCCACCCCGACAATCCGGGCGTGTTGTACGCAGGCGCGGAGAACGATATCCTGATCTCGACCGACTTCGGCACGAGCTGGAAATCAATTGCCGGCAAACTTCCCCATGTTGCATCGACAGTCACCATCGCCCCCGGCAAACCCGTCCCGACGCTGTATGCCTACGGAGAGGGAATCGGTCTGAATCGCTCTGCCAACAACGGAGTCTCATGGATACAGTCTCCGGCCCAGCCAGGCGGATCCACTGTTAGCGCAATCGTCGGAGACAAGCGTGGAACCATCGTGGTTGCGGCTGTTGGAGCATCAGTCCATCGCTGGACAACTGCAACGCGAAGCTGGACGTCTGCAAGCAATGGTCTGACCAGCGGCTCAATTGTCTCCATAGCCATGAACACCGATTCGTCAACAGTCATTCATGTCGCCACTTCAACAGGTATCTACGGGACTTTGGATGGCGGCTACAGCTGGTCTTCGGGCTCGCACCAACTGCGGGGCAAACCCATCAGCCTGGTTTCATCCCACCCAATTTTTCCGACACGAATGCTCGCAAGCACTGAGACTGAAGTACTTGTTTCAACAAATACCGGGTTCACCTGGAACCCGGCAAAGCCTCTGAACGATAGACGCCGCGTCCGCTCGTTCACGTATAGCCCAAGCGATGCCGGTTTGGTTCTCGGCGCAACCGCACAGACGGGAGCGATCATTTCGACCAACGGGGGACTCTCGTGGGAGGCAAGCCGTTATGGATTGGAATCTAAATCACTTGACGCGATAACGCTCGACGACAAAGACAAATTGACGCTGTACGCCTGGACTGACCACGGTGAAGGATACCGCTCAACAGACAAAGGCCTTGTGTGGAATCGCTACTCACCTCCGTGGCAAACTGGTGAACAAGTTCATATCGTGTTCGATCGATTCAAGCCCTCAGAGGTTATCGCCCTCGTTGGCGCCAATCAACTCTACTACTCTCGATCCGGCGGGGGGACATGGATTCGAATTCCCTGCGTTCCACTGCAAGGTGAGATTACGGCAACAATGTGGAACTCAAATACTGCAACGCTGTATGTCGGAATCAGGGATATCGGAGTATATCGTGTAGCGCTCAGCGAGCACTTGAAGCGTTTGCTTGAGGAGTGGTGAATCTGGGAACCCCCGACGCTCGAATCCGTGATTTCAGAGACTGAAGGCACAAACTCTCCCCACAGTCTGGCAGCGATCTACCGTTCCAGTATGCAAGTACTCACATCGCCTCTTTCATCCCAACCGAATTGTTTGTACTTTTGAGCCAACGAAACAAGTTGGTTTCGTATCAGGACCAGCGTCCCGAGAGACGTATCATGTCAGTAAGATTCACGTTCAGTCCATCATGAGAACATCAAGATACATTGCGCTCTTCCTCATCCTCGCCGGTCGTGCAGCCGCCGAAGATACCGAGCACTACTTCCGCTTCACAATAGGTCAGAAATCCGAACTTGATCGTCTCACTCGCATTATCTCGATTGACAACGTCGTGCACGACACTGTGTACGCCTACGCGAACCAGACACAGTGGGAGACATTTCAAACGTTGGGGATTCCAGGCACCGAGCTACCTCATCCGAGCAGTTTATACGAACATAAAATGTCTGACTCGCCACTCGGTGTGCTGGATTGGGACAGCTATCCCACGTATCAAGCATACCTTGCAATGATGCGGCAGTACGCATCCACTTATCCAAACATTTGCAGGCTTGACACCGTCGGGTTCTCCATTCAGAACCGGCTCATACTCGCGTTGAAGATCTCCGACAACGTTAACGTCCGCGAAGATGAGCCCCAGTTCCTCTACACGTCATCCATGCATGGCGATGAACTCGTGGGATACATTCTGCTTCTCCGGCTTGCAAACCATTTGCT
>DPLS01000328.1 GCA_003541875.1 Bacteroidota bacterium
GGTCGGAGAAGAGACGCGATCGATTCGGTGTCAATCACCTCTGAGAGAAGTTCTCTGTTAATGGACAGGTATTGGCTTTGTCGATCTTCTCGAGGCTGGTCCCACTCATACATGTACACGGCGACGAAGTCAAAGAGCATGCTTGCAGCAAATGGGGATGGCACTTCCGTCTCCACGGTTTCGATGCTGATCGAGCCATTTTCAATCTGGTTGATGATCTCCCTGAAATTCTTGAAATCGAGCACATCGTTCAGGACCTCTCGCATGGTTTCAATAACGATGGGGAAGTCGTCGAATTTCCTCGCAATTTGCAGCAGGTCTCCTGCGCGGAGACGTTGCAGCCACAGTGGAGTACGTTTGCCGGGGGCAATCTTGGGCATCAGCAAAGCACGTGCAGCATTCTGCCGGAACTGTCCGCCGAAAAGCGGGGATGTCACGAGGTCATTCAAGACGATCTCTTCCGCCTCCTTCACGGTGAGACCGTCCAGGAAACCGAGGGGCAAGGTGTCGACATCCGAGCAGCGTACCAGAATGCCATCATCATTGTACAGAATCTGTGGCGTCGTGCTCAAGATCTGCTGGATGCGGCGTGATGCCACAGTGCTCAGAAGCCCATTGATTCGTCTGCCGAAGGGGGAGTGGATGACGATACGCGGATCGCCAATCTCGTCGCGGAATCCTTCCACGATCACTTGTTTGTCATTCGGGATTGTGCCGGTGATCTCTCGCTGTTTCCTGAGATACTCCTGAATATTCCATGCAGACCTGGAGTCAATTGGGAACTCACTGTGCAGCCACTTCAGACAATCGGGATCGTCGAGTCTCCGATTCATCTCTCTTCTGAATGCGCCGACTTGTTGGGCCAGTTCGAAGCTTCGCCCAATACCCTCGCCCCGCCAGAAGGGCATGCGTGCTGGTTGTCCGGGAGCTGGTGCAACGATCACGCGGTTGGCGTCAATCTTCATCATGCGCCACACATTTGTGCCGAGAATGAATGTGTCACCGATCCTGCTCTCGTACACGAATTCTTCGTCTGTTTCCCCGACCTTCGTCTTTCCGTCTTCAAGATAGACACCGAAGTAGCCACGATCGGAGATGGTGCCTCCGCTTGTGATGGCAAGCTGACTGCTTCCGGGAAGAGCGCGGAGCGTGTTGTTGATCTTATCCCAGGAGATGCGCGCTCTCAACTCGCGAAACGCCTCGTGCGTGAAACGTCCCGCCAGCATCTGGAGAACACCCAGATACAACTTCCTGGAGAGCGAGTGATAGCAGTATGATTGTCGAAGGAGATCGAACAATTCATCGACATCCCATTCATCAACGCTTACCATTGCAACAATCTGTTGGGCCAGCACATCGAGGCAGTCTTTTGGGATGGATGTCAATTCCACCTCATGCGCAGTCATGGCCCGGGCTACGATTGCCGTTTCGACAAGGTCTTCACGATGGGTGGGGAACAGACGTCCCTTGCTCGTTGCATTGACGAGGTGTCCTGACCGGCCTACGCGCTGAAGTCCGCGAGCCACTCCCTTTGGAGACTGCAACTGGATCACAAGATCAATGCTGCCGATGTCGATGCCGAGTTCCAGTGAGGAGGTGGCAACCAACGCGCGAAGGTTTCCTGCCTTCAGGTCTGTTTCCATCTGCTCATGCGCGTGACGGGACATGCTGCCATGATACGCCTGCACGAGATCGCCGTTCACTGCTGGTTCGAGTTCTGCGCGCTTCTCTGGACCGGATTTCACAGGGACGGAGTAGAGATTGAACGTGTCCTGGGCGCCAGTGATCATCTCATTCAGCTTTGCAGCAACACGTTCCGCGAGTCTTCTGTTGTTCACAAAAATCAGGGTCGTTTTGTGCAGCCGGATAAGCTCCAGAATCTCAGTGAAAATCAGTGGCCACGCACTTTCCTGTGGAAGGAGGGAAAAGTCCGGAACTGCGCACTCAACGCGAAGGTCCATTGTCTTGCGCTGACCCGCGTCGATAATGCTCACTCGACGGGAAACGAGCTTCTTGCCAAACCACTCCTGTCCTCCGAGGAATGCGGCGATCAGTTCCAGAGGCCGTTGTGTCGCGGAAAGGCCAATTCGGATGAACTCTTGCTCTGCAAGCGCGGCAAGCCGTTCAAGCGTGATGGAAAGATGAACCCCGCGCTTGTTGGAACAAATGGAGTGAATCTCATCCACGATCACGTACTGGACGCTGGCGAACATCTTTCTTGCCAGCTTCGAGGTCAGCATCAGGTAGAGTGATTCGGGCGTCGTGATGAGAATGTCGGGAGGAAGCTTGACCATCGCCGCCCGTTTTGACTGTGGCGTGTCGCCGGTGCGAACAGCGGTCCGAATAACGGGAATCTTCAGGCCAGCCTTTCGAGCTTGCTCCCTGATTCCGTGGAGTGGCGCTTCGAGGTTGCGTTCGATGTCATTGTTCAATGCCTTGAGCGGCGAAACGTAGAGAATGCGCACGCCGGGCGAAAGTTCCTCCCGCAGGTGTTGCTCAACAAGATGATTGATTGCCCAGAGGAACGCGGCGAGCGTCTTTCCCGAACCCGTTGGTGCAAGGATGAGAGTGTTCTTTCCCGAAGAGATCGACGGCCAACCCAGGACCTGTGGCGGGCTTGGCTCTCCAAATGTCTCCACAAACCATTGGCGGACAATTGGATGGAAATCTTTCAATGCAGGATGATCTGGCATAGTCCTGAGTAGAGAATCTGCGTGTGGTTCGAGGGCATTGGCAAAGTACGAGACGGTAAGTTCAAAGTCAATGACTGCGCGACATAGTGGATACGCTCAACCAGGACGGGTTTCGCTTGAGCACCTGCCTCTGAGTTCATACCGGGCAGGGGACTGTGTCTGAGCTTTCCGAATCGACGCTTCCTACAGACCCGAATCGGTTCTTTGAAGCATCCTATCCATGCGGGAACATTTCTTCAGCCAAACTGTTATATTGACAAGAACCAGTATCCACCCAATAACAGAAAGAACGCAATGATGGTTAGAATTCTCACTCTGCTCTCTGTGGCCCTGCTCGTTCCGGCAGTACTCTTTGCTCAAATGACAGGTAAAGCACCCAACTTCAGTCTCAAGACTGCTGATGGAAAAACAATCGAGCTGAAGAAGCTGCAAGGAAAGGTTGTGGTTGTGAACTTCTGGGCAACCTGGTGCGGACCTTGTAAGGCTGAGATTCCTGGATTCATGGAAATCTATCAGCAATACAAGTCAAAGGGACTTGAGATTGTCGGCATCTCGCTCGACCAGGGCGGCTGGAAACCGGTGAAGCCGTTCATCGAGCGCTATAAGATCACATACCCGGTGGTGATAGGCGACGCAAACCTTGCTGATGCGTACGGTGGGATCAGCGCAATCCCGACGACGTTCGTGGTTGACAAGAAGGGAAATATCACCAAGCAGCATGTGGGATATCTGGACAAGAAGGCGTTTGAAGATATGATCAAGGGCTTGCTGTAAGAACTC
>DPLS01000112.1:0-3140 GCA_003541875.1 Bacteroidota bacterium
GGAGAAATCTCTGTGATCCTCTGCTTCACACGGTCAATAACATCCTTTGCATTTTCCCCGTACCGCATCACCACGATACCACCAACGACCTGGCCTTTGCCTTCCTTTTCCAGAGAGCCACGACGTATGTCGCCGCCAAATTGAACCCTGCCGATGTTGCGGATGTACACCGGCGTTCCATTCTGACCCGCGCCAACGATAATGTTCTCCACATCTCTCGCCGACTGCACGTAGCCTTGTCCGCGTACGAAGTACTCGGCATCGGACACCTCGATGATTTTTCCCCCGACATCGTTGTTCGAACGCATGACTCCGTTCTGCACATCAGCAAGGGTGATGTTGTACGCTTTCATCTTTTCAGGATCAACATCCACCTGATATTGGCGGACGAACCCACCGATGGATGCAACTTCAGCGACGCCTTGCACTCCCTGGAGGTTGAGCTTGATGTACCAATCTTGAATTGCCCGCAGCGTACCGAGATCGTAGTTGCCTTCCAGGGTGTACCAGAAAACATGTCCCACGCCTGTCCCATCGGGGCCGAGTTGCATCTTCGCTCCCTGCGGCAATGCCGATTGGATTGTAGAGAGCTTCTCCAACACACGGCTGCGCGCCCAGTACAAGTCCGTGGTCTCGTTGAAAATGATGTAGATGAACGACATTCCGAACATCGACTGGGCTCTGATCGCATGCACTTCGGGCACGCCCTGGAGCGCAGTCACCAGCGGAAACGTCACTTGGTCCTCCACAAGTTTCGGCGCCCGTCCCATCCATTCGGTAAACACGATAACCTGATTCTCCGAAAGATCGGGGATAGCGTCGAGAGGCGTGTGCGCAACAGCCCAAATGCCCCACCCAATGATGATCAGGTAGAATACAATCACCACAAACTTGTTGCGTGCGGAGTAGTCAATTATTTTCTCAATCATACAACCCTCATTCTAAGAAGATGAATCGTCCCATGGATCATTCCCCAAGCAGCCTATTTCTCCACAATCAACTTTCCCCTCACCATCCCCATTCCGCACGAGAATGGAATCTCCCCGGTGTCACTTGGTGTGAAGACAATAGTTGTTGTCTCACGAGCAGGAAGGCGACGACGGATGCCAAGACTCTCAAACACGACTTCGTTCGTACAGTCCGCATCTTCATCCCGATAGAAATGCAGTGTCACTGGTTCTCCGGCCTTCACGTGGATTACCTCCGGAGTGTATCTCCCTTTCACCAGAATTTCCACTTCATTGCCATCCGCGTGTTTCTCGAGAGGCTTAACGTATTCAGATGGTCGGGCAAAGAACTCTTGTGCACCGGTCTTCTTGTCGGTATGACTCGCATGCACGTCAGTCTCGCCCGGTCGCTGTAGTGCGCTTTCAGAATCAATCAAAAATCCGCCTGTCTCTGCGACTCGTTCACCTTCATTCAACCCACTCACCACTTCCGCATATGCTTCCGTTGACGCGCCAATCATAACATCCCGCGGTTCAAAGGAATTCGGCTGCACTTCCACCCACACAACGTTCCTCTTCCCGGTTGACATGATGGATGACGCCGGAACGACAAGGGTGTTCATCGAAGGCACAGCAATCAAGGCTTTGACGTACATATTCGGCTTCAATTTGCCGCCAGGATTGGGAAACTCGGTTCTCACTCGCACCGTTCGCGTATCAGCATTCAGAACCGGATCGATAAACGCTACCCGTCCCACAAAGGTCTCGTTTGGATAGGCTTCGGTGGTTGTCCGAACAGTCTGCCCGACCCTGACAAACCGGATGTCTTTTTCGTACATGTCCAGATATATCCAGACAGTTGAGAGGTCGGCAACATCGTAGATGTCTTCTCCCATGGCCGCATAGTGCTGCGGATCGACGTTCTTCTTTACGACCGTCCCGCTGATTGGGGAGAGCATGGTGACAGTGCGGGCAATCTCGCGTGTCTCGTCCAGCCTCTTCACCTGTTGCTCGGTGAATCCCCAGCGGAGGAGTTTCTGCCGTGCTTGGTTGAGAAGATCCGCTGCGCCGGCCACGACGTCCTCAGGCGCATCTCTCAATTGCTCTCGGGATTCCAGCGCCAGCACATACTCCTGCTGCGCGGAGATCGCTTCAGGACTGAATACGTCAGCCACAGGATCTCCTTTGCGCACAGCTTGACCCGTGTACGTCAGATATAGCTTGTCGAGCCGGCCGGAGAATCGCATGCTGATACGCAAGTAGTTCGGCTCAGCAAAGTCCACGACACCGACGGCAGTCACTTCCTTCTTCAATGTCTTTCGCTCGACGGTTGCTGTTGTAACATTCGCCATCACGCGCTGAGTCGAAGAGAGGCTGACTCCATTCAAGTTTGCCAGGTTCACATTAGCCGCCTCTCGCTGCGAAGATTTCTTCACGAGAGCCATACCACAAACAGGACATGCGCCAGGCTTATCTTTGTGAACAGACGGATGCATTGGGCATGTATAGTATGTTGAGTCCGCGTCCGCTTCAGTCGACAATGCAGGGGAAGATTCGTCGGCGTAGACCGGCGTCCGGTCCATCCCCATGGGAGACTTTCCTGGATGATCACTGCGATCCCCGGGTATCATTGAATCAGTCCAATACAGGACCTTTCGCTCAGGTTTTGAAAACGGCTTTGGGTAGATGAATACGATGACCGCTCCTGCAAGGAGCACCATTGCCAAGCCGATGATAACGTTCTTTTTCATTGTACAATTCCTTCCGTTACTTATTGGAGACAATATCCAGTACACCGACCTGTCGCCCCAGCTCAGACTTAGCCTGCTCGAACTGCATCCGTACCATCAGAGACTCCGTCGAAAGCTCGACAAGCATCCGGTATGCATCAATTAACATCAGAAAATCCGTCCGCCCATTCTGATACGCCGTGAGGCTTGCCTTGAGAGATAGTTGAGCTTGAGGAAGAACCACCGTGCGGTACGAGTCAAGCTGACTCCTCGCTGATTGACTTCTAAAATAGAAATCCCTCACATTCGACAGCACCATGTTGCGTGATGCATTCAACGTCGCTGATGACCTGCTGACCGTTGCTGTTGCTTCGTCAACCCGCGCATTTGCCTTACCCAGGGTCCAAGGAGCAAATGGAAGCGACACGCCCGCTATAATACTCCATCCTCTAAAATCTCCCAT
>DPLS01000112.1:3413-4311 GCA_003541875.1 Bacteroidota bacterium
AGCATTGCGCGGCTCTCTTCCACCGCAAGAGAATCATGGAGCAGCATCGGTCTGGTGCGGAGAGCAAGCTGTTGGAGTGTATCGAGCGAGAGTGTAACCACAGCGCTATCAGCCAGCACGGCAACGCCGAGTGTGTCATCCGGTTTGCGATTGAGGATGGCGATGAGCATTGCTTTTGCACTTCGCTCCTGTTGCTGGAGTACTGTTTCCTGATTCTCAAGCTTGGCAAGCTCGACATTTGCCTTCAACACATCCTGCAACGAAGCCTCTCCGACGCCGAACTTCGTGCGAGCGATGCTGACGAACTGCTTCAGCAGCCGGTTATTTTCCTGATTCAATGCACGGGATTGTTGGACAAACCACAGCTCATAGTACGCCGACTTGAGTCTTGTGACTATCTCAAGCTCTTTCTCGAAGTATTCATGATGGGAGTGTTCGGCATCGATTTCGGCAATCTCCGTTTCCTTTGAGAGCTTCGACGGAAAGCGAAACGTTTGCATCAGTTCAAATTTCTGCCTGTACGCCTCATTCCAGTGGAAGCCCGGCATTTCCTCGCGCATATATGTCAGCTCGGGATCATCAAGCGCACCAGCCTGGCGTATCCTGGCATGTGCAGCATCCACCTGATGAAGTGTTGCCTGGGTCTCGGGATTGTTCACAAGCGCCTCTTCAATGAGCAGATGTAAATCAAGGGCAGCTCTCTGCTCTTGGCCATGTGCCAGCAGCGGCATAACAAGAAATAGCGCCATCGTGGAAATGAATCTCATAGTAACCTCACACAAAAATCTGGACGAATGAATAAGCCATCGCGGGAGCTAAAAGTGCAAACACTCCTCACCCGACGGTGAATCGACACTCACTCAGAAACGTGTGGGTTGGCTAAATAAGAAGAGAAGTA
>DPLS01000196.1:0-1602 GCA_003541875.1 Bacteroidota bacterium
GTTCACGAATCCCACACCTGCATTAGCCCAACCTTCCGTGGACGAGGCCCACGAGGCTACGGAACCACAGTTATCAGCCAGCATGAAGTCCTCGGCAAGCAGCGGGTTCGAAGGTTCGGCGTAAGCCCCGACGTTGCAGCTCACGGACACCATGAACGGGAATGGCCCACCCGTATTCTCAAGTGTATTCGGGTCACCGATATCAACTTCCCAGATTCGTCCACCTGAATGACCGAGGAAATTGAGAAAGACGAGTCCATCACGGACAAGATCCCTCATCTCTTTCTTGTGCTCTCCGTCGATGACAGCGGGAGTGGTCTTATACTCCCTGAACGGAATTCCTCCCAGCGGTGGAGGGGTGACATAGGTGTTGATTGTCTGTTCTGAGTTGAACCCAAGACCAGCAACAAACATGTACTTCTTGTTCCAATCTCCTAGTGTGTAATTGTCATACGCAATGGCTTTGTCAACAGATCGCTGCGCCTGAACTGAGTCCCGCGCAGGGATCCGTCCGATCAACATCGAGGGGATGAAGTTCGAGTCGGGGTTGAAACACGCAAACCAGTTGTCACCGGTCGGAACGCCGTAGCCGGGCACGAAGTTGGTCTGCGTGGACGTGCTCATGTATTTGTGGAAGTCCCACGAAGCGTCCCCCAACAACAGGAGGTACGTGGGTGCTGGCGCTGGCCAGTTGAGATACGCATAGTGCAAGAAATCTTTGAGCCTGGTCCCGTTCATGATACCATAGTTGAACTCGTCGTAGATCTCCTGGACGTCAATAACTTTTGTCCGGACCTGGTTCACCGTCTGCCGATGTGCGGCCAAGCGCTGTGCCTGCCCAAGGAAAGTTTGATGCGTGATGATGATGTAGTCAGCCCCTTGAGTGTTGACCCGGATATTGGTGAACACCTTCCTGCTGAGCGGAGAAACTGGCATCTGCCCTCCGACAGCGAATACCACATAGTTCTTCGCCGTCGAAGACGTGTCTTTGAACTGGATTACATACTCGCCGGTTGAGTCGCCTGTGACATTTCCCCCGACAATAGCCCGTCGAGTGGTTAGGTCGTACACTTCTATCTGGGGATTGGAGAATCCCGCTACCGTGAACTGAGTCGGGTTCGACCCTGTGGGTCCTGGCGAAGCAAAGACCGCTAGGTTGTTCTTCGCCATGAGGAATCCTTGGTAGTCAATTTCAAACCAGTCGAGGTAGAACTGATTGGGGACGGTCGGCGTGTTAATAGATGTGATACGAAGTCTTGATGAACCACTGAGAAGCGCAGCGGGAATCACTGTTTCAAGCCGCCCCTCAGTCCTCGCTTCAAAAAAGACCTCCCCAACCAAGGAGTCGTTCATCCAGAATTTTGCATCATGGTCAAACCCAGTGTTATCTACCCCTGTGGTGCCGAACAATCTGGCCCTGACTCTGGCTGTGGATGCGCCGCTTAAATCAATGGAGTCCACCGTGAAGGGAAATTCCCGCGTCGTTGTGGGATAAAACCACTCCGACGGATTTCCCCAAGCCCATCCTTCCCCGGGATTGACGTCATTGTTGGAAACCTCGGCATCCCCTACACCATAATAGTACCCACTGTTCACTTCAAG
>DPLS01000196.1:1917-4487 GCA_003541875.1 Bacteroidota bacterium
CTGGGGAGCCGTTTGGAAACGAAGGCCAGGCATGCCACCCCACGTTAGGAAGTACGCGCTCGTGTCTGTAAAGGTGTCAACGTATGTGGAATCGCCGTAGTTGTGAATGCCGTAGAACTCAATGGCGGTGTCAGGACGGACCACGATTGGTACTTGAACCCCTTTCGCGAACACCTTGAGCGAAGGGACATCAATTTGGGAAGTGTTTGCACCTGCTGCCGCAAGATCTGCTTTGGTTACTCTGTACCAACCGTCAACGGCGATGTTGATTCTGTAGTACGTCCGTCCTATCTCGAACCAATCGTGAGTTGAGTCGGGTGACGTATCAAGATTGTCTGAGTGAATTGGTCGTCGCCACTGCTTTGCCTGATCGTAGTTCCATACAAGAGATTTGTATTCATCCTCAAAATGTGGGTCTCCTCCTCGTACACTTACGGGGTTCATATCTACAGGATGTCCATCCGTAGAGACGAGCCGGACGCGCAGGATCGCCCTGATCAGACGTCTGAGCACTTTTGTTACCGGATTATACTGGTAGGGGGCAATCCGAACGGTGGCGATGTTCTGCTGACGCACACGGTATGGGTGCGTCACAGTTACCTGATTGGCTGGAAAGAATCTGTTCTGGTTGTAGAGTGCCGCGTTCTTTCGATAAACGAGTGAGCGTTCATTCTTATCTGAATAGATATACTCTCCGGTGGGAGCAACGAGTTGTTTGGGAACTTCGTCGTATTGGGGGTCGAGCAGGTCTACTGCAAGTGATCCATTTGCAGGTAAGCCAAGGCTGATCGCCGCGCGGGGTAGCTGGGGTCCTCCTCGCCTGTCGTCTTCTCCGGTTCCCTCAACAAACTGCAGATGCGGAACCCCGTTGATGTCGAGGATCGTCGTTTCAAAATCTGCGGGTATGTACGCTATCGTCCAACCATCGGTTTGCTGGGCAATGAGACGGAACGACGAATCGCTGGCCTTTGCACCACCACAGATAACGAGCGGAACGCAGACCAAGAGGATTGAAATGTTCCTGCAAAGATTTGTCATCACTTTCCTCCCCTTGTCGTTTGTTCGGGTAAGATACGAAGGAGGACTCGCTCAACAACGTCCTTCTGTCGGAACCCCCGAACTCGCCACAGCCTTTCCAGAAACTCCTTCGCCATGCAAACGACCGCTATGCCTTTCTCCTCTTGAAGATAATCAATCATTTCTTCAGACGGAAGAACAGAGAAAGAACTGCTCACACAAGGGTTCCGCATTGGGCTTTGATGTAGACGCCCCTCTGCAACGGGAAAGAGTCACAGTCATAGACACCCGTATTCTACCCGCGGACCTTCCCTACGACCACCTTAAGAATGAATTGAGGCGTTTCGAGCGCGTAGCGGCGGAAAAGGCGTCGGGGCTCAAACATCATCCGATAAAGCGGCTCTATCCCAATCCTGTTCAGCCATCTAGGGCATGTAGGAACCTTGCCAGACAACCACTCAAAACAGCCAGCTCCGAGGATAAAGAGCTTTGCCTTCAGACGGTCCTTGTTCCGAGAAAGCCATAGTTCTTCAAGAGGCGTCGACATACCCAGAAGCAGAATATCTGGTTGTGCTTCATTAATCGAACTGATTACCTGCTCGTTGTCGGGACCAGAGAAATCAAAGTACCCATGATGGACCCCAGCCAATACCATCCCCGGGAACTGCCTGGCAACACTCATGCCGGCCATCCGAACGGTTTCTTTCTCCGCACCGAGGAAGTAGATCGAGTACCTCCGATGAGAAGCCATGGCAAAGAATTGTAGAACCCAATCACTGAACCGAATCTGTTCCGGAATGGACTGCCCAAGCAATTTCCCGGCACGCAGCAATCCGCGCCCCTCGCAAACAACATGTTCAACGCGAGTATTCAGGTACTCCATCAGCCAGGGTTGTTCGCATGCCAGGCTTACCATGTGAGCATTTACCGGCAGGAGAGTCTCTTTCAATCCGGACCTGACACTCGCCTCGGAGACAGTGAGGAGCTCTTCACCGGTGATTTGCTCCATGTTCACGCCCAGCACAGTGGTAATTCGACGTTGGGGATTATCCATTGGCAGCGAGCGCGAGGGTTTGGACCGTTGCAGCATAAGCTTCGTCAACGTTAATTAGACTCATGCATGTCTGCTCCGGACGGACACACTTTCGTTGATCACAGGGGGAACAATCGAGCCTGCGATACATGTAGGTCGCATTCGCCGACGACGGAGCAGTGAGCGCCGGCCCCGCTGGACCAAACAAGCCAACTGTCCGGACATTCAGTGCGGCTGCAAGATGGAGCGGACCAGAGTCATTGCAGATAGCCAGAGCGGCTCCTCTCATGAGTTCAGCTACTTCACCCAGATCAGAAGAGACAAAAACGTGGAGGCCCGGGATAGACTCTCCTGGCTTATTCACCCTAGACACGTCATTCTCTTCGCATGTAATCACAACATCGTACTCGAGATCCGAGATGATCTTCCTGGCTAGAGCAATGAACTTGCCAAGATTCCAATTTCTGAATTCCCATCCCGAAAATGGATGTATCACCACGTAGTGGTTTCTGGGGATAGC
>DPLS01000178.1 GCA_003541875.1 Bacteroidota bacterium
CCTCCTTGAAATCAAAATCACGAGCTACGGATTGCTGACGGTCGGCGGGATAATCTCGTTGCTTCTTGGCTCTATCATGCTTATCCGATCGGAATCAGCACTTGAGTTTGTTCATCTCTCCTGGGGAATCATCATTCCCACGGTGTTGTGCACGGCCGCGTTCTTCTTGTTCGCAATAGGCATGGGCATCCGGGCACAACGAAGGAAGCCGACAACGGGTGTTGAAGGAATCGTTGGGGAGCTTGGAGAGACAATCACAGACCTGCGCCCCGAAGGTCAGGTTCGCGTTCACGGAGAGATTTGGAAAGCTATAAGCAGTGAAAGCATGTTGCCGGCAGGGATCAAAGTCAAAGTCGAGCGGGTCGAGAAACTCCAACTGACTGTCCGGCGTCTCAACTAACGTACAACTGGAAAGGATGCGTCATGGAAATCTTCAGTGCGTTTCTCTTCGTCGTTGTCGTGTTTGTCATTATCATTCTGGCAAACGCCATTCGGATATTGCGAGAGTATGAACGTGGGGTCATATTCCGGCTTGGTCGACTGATAGCAGTAAAGGGCCCGGGCATTATCTTCCTCATTCCTCTTGTCGATAAGATGGTGAAGGTAAGCCTCCGTACTGTTGTCTTGGATGTTCCGCCCCAAGATGTTATCACAAAGGACAACGTGTCGATAAAGGTAAATGCGGTGGTGTACTTCAGAGTCGTTCAGCCGGAGAAGTCCATTGTCGAAGTGGAGAACTTCCTCTTTGCCACCTCTCAGCTTTCTCAAACGACACTGCGCAGCATCCTCGGACAGTCAGAGTTGGATGAGCTGCTCTCCGAACGGGACAAGATCAACGCCAAATTGCAGACAATCATCGATCAACACACTGAGCCCTGGGGCATCAAAGTTTCAAATGTGGAGGTGAAGCAGATCGATCTGCCGGTGGAAATGCAACGGGCAATGGCAAAGCAAGCAGAAGCAGAACGAGAGCGAAGGGCAAAGGTAGTTCACGCGGAAGGCGAACTTCAAGCATCGCAGAAGCTCGCTGATGCAGCCAAAGTTATTGAGACTCACCCGATCGCGTTGCAATTACGGTATTTGCAGACGCTGACCGAGATCGCATCGGAGAAAAACTCCACTACTATCTTCCCCATCCCGATCGATCTCATTTCGATGTTTCTCGATGCAATGAAAAAGAAATGAACAGCCTGCTGTACGGGCACAACACCGACGAACGCATCGTCGCTGTCCAGCAACTCAATGACAGCACGATGCGTGTCTATTTCCGGAACGATGGCTCCGCATCTTTCGCCGATGAGCGTTTCTATCCGTTCTTCTTCCTCTCCGAAACGACGTTCCTCGAGGGATTTGCTCAAAAGCATTGGGTTAAGCGGTTGGAAGGCGATGCGTACTTTCGGCATCTCTGTGCCTTCGAGAGTTGGACATGTATGTGGGACGCGATCCGCTACATGATGGATCGATTCAACAAGAGCGCAGTCACGAAAGCGGATAGTTACAACCAACTTGATTTCCTTCAGCTGTACAGCGACCAAGTGACACAATACCTCCTGCAGAGCGGAAGAACCCTCTTCAAAGGAATGCGGTTTGAGGACCTGCATCGGATGCAACTGGATATTGAGACATACACGTCACCCCGGTACAGATTCAGCAACCCCAGCCGACCCGAAGATAGAATCATACTCATCGCGCTCTCCGACAACCGGGGATGGGAACACATCCTCAACGGCAAGAAGCTTTCCGAGAAGCAGATGTTGGCCGAACTCGTTCGCATCATTACAACGAAAGACCCCGATGCCATCGAGGGACACAATATCTTCAACTTCGATCTCCCATACATACTGAAGCGATGTGAACTCCTCGGCGTCACTCTTACTATTGGCAGAGACGGATCGGTGCCACGGTCGTACGACACTCGCATGTCGTTTGCTGAACGAACCAGTGAGTATTCCATAGCCGACATTGCCGGCCGCCATGTCATTGATACGAGGATCCTGGTGCAGAGCTACGACATGACCAAGCGTGACATGGAGAGCCACGGACTCAAGTATGCAGCAAAGCACTTCGGCCTCAGTTCACCAGACCGCACCTATATTCCCGGCGAGAAGATCTCCTGGCATTGGGACCACGACGTACAACCGCTCATCGACTACGCTTTTGACGATGTGCGCGAGACGCGAAAGCTCAGCGATCATCTCGCTGGAACTTCATTCTACCTCACGCAGATGGTTCCGATGAGTTACGGTGCAGTCACCCGGTCGGGTTCTGCCGCCAAGATTGAGAGTCTCCTGGTGAGAACGTACCTGAAAGAGAAGCATTCCATTCCGAAGCCAACGGTCGGTACTCAGACCGCTGGCGGTTATACAGATATTTTTTCCATCGGTATTTTGGGCCCCGCGCTGCACGTTGATGTCGAGTCGTTGTATCCCTCGATCATGGTCAGCAGGAATATCATGCCCGCCTCTGACGTGAAGAATGTGTTTCAAACGTTGCTCCAGTGCCTCACCTCAATGCGGCTCGATGCCAAGCGGAAGATGAAGAATTGTACCGATCCGGAGGAGCGGTCGCGGCTGGATGCGACACAGTCCTCGCTGAAGATCCTCATCAACTCCTTTTATGGATACCTTGGATATTCGCGCGGACTGTTCAATGATTTCTCGCAAGCGGACACTGTAACGAGAACAGGTCAAGAGATCCTCCACAAGATCATGGAATTTATCCGCTCTGCTGGTGGTAAGGTCATCGAAGCAGATACCGATGGGGTGTACTTCGTTCCTCCAGAAACTGCCCGTGCTGAAGAGACCGAGAAGGAATTCGTCCAACAACTCGGCAGCACCATGCCCGAAGGAATCAACGTCGCACTCGATGGTCGCTACAAGCGAATGCTGAGCTACAAGAAGAAGAACTATGCGCTCCTCGGCTACGACGACAGGGTCAAGGTGAAGGGTTCGTCCCTGGCGTCCCGGAGTATGGAACGGTTTGGGCGCAACTACATTCTGCAGTGTATTGGCTGCCTGCTCAATGGTGACATAATGGGATTGCACACCCTCTACTCTTCTCTGCACCATTCCATCGCAGACCACAAACTTGACATTCGGGATTTCTCCCGAGTGGAGGTCTTGAGAGATTCGCTCGATAAATACAAGACGGAGGTAGAGTCTGGGAAGCGGAACCGAAGCGCGGCCTATGAAGTTGCTCTCGCCGGATCGAAACATATAAGACCAGGAGACAGAGTCGCGTACTATGTAACCGGCCACGACGCCAATCTCCGAACGTTTGAGCATTGCAGGGCTTCGGAGGAATGGGATCCCAATTTCCCCGACCAGAACTCGCCGTACTATATCAAAAGGCTGGACGAGTTTTCAGAGAAGTTTAGTCCCTTTTTTCTGCCCCAAGATTTCAGGGCTATTTTCTCCGCAGATGACCTGTTTTCATTCTCGCCAGAGGGTATAACGCCTTTGACCATCGACTTGCCGAATGGCTCAGGCGACCCCAATCTGCCACCCCCGAGAATTGGCATATGGTTGGATGAGCAGAACTGATAGCTTGCGTTTTTCAAAACCGTTTCTTAACATTCCCCCGTAGTTCACAAAACACCGTCTGCTTTCGGTCCTGCGTTCCCTGACTGGTTTGTCTGCAGCAGTGAAAGTGTGGCGAAACAGAGTGTCACGCGTTGTGCTTCCGTGTGAAGCGAGTGTTGCAGGAAGGTGTTCTCTTCGTTTCACATTTACAGAAAGGTGCTCAGTCATGGAAACTGGCAAGGTGAAATGGTTCAACAACGCGAAAGGATATGGTTTCATCACTCGTGATCGAGGCGA
>DPLS01000350.1:0-2510 GCA_003541875.1 Bacteroidota bacterium
GGCTTCCACTCCGCACTCAGACTCTGCTCGTTCACTGCATAGCCATGGTTTTGAGATGTAATGTAACACCGCCGCGATCCAACCTGAATGCAGGGCTGGTTCTGTCCACGATGTCCATACTTGAGTTTGAATGTGTCGCCACCCGCAGCCAAGGCCAAGAGTTGGTTGCCAAGACAGATGCCCATAATGGGGATATCCCGCTGGAGCCCTTTGCGAATGGTCTCAATCGGTTCGACACACATCTTTGGATCTCCAGGGCCGTTCGAGAGGAGAACCCCGTCAACTTCTTCCTTGGTCCAGTCATAATCCCACGGAACTCTGAAGACGTTGATTCCTCGGCGCATAAGGCTTCGCGTGATGTTGTTCTTGCAACCGAAATCGACAACAACCACTTTCCTCTCACCGGATGCATGGTACCATCGAGGCGAACCCGCACTCACTTCTGCTACAAGGTTTCGCCGGTTTGGATCGTTCCAATCAACATCTTTGTCACCCACGACAAGCTTACCCAACATGCAACCCTTGGTGCGTAGCCTCTTTGTAAGCGCGCGGGTATCGATCCCTGAGATGCCGGGCACGTTGTTCCAAAGCATCCATGAGTCAAGAGAATCCTTTGCAGTCCAATGACTGTAGCCGCCAGAAAGAGAAGAAACGACCAGAGCCCTGATTTGGATCTTCTCACTCTCAAAGCGATTCCGGTCGTCGCCCTCCGACATTGATGCACCCGCCTGGCCGTTGACGGGTATGCCGTAGTTGCCAATTAACGGGAATGTGAGCGAGAGGATCTGGCCTGAATAGGAAGGATCAGTCATGGATTCGGGGTAGCCAACCATTCCTGTATTGAACACAACTTCCCCTGAGACCGAGATAGGTGCCCCAAAGTGTTCTCCCTCGAACACTGCCCCATCTTCGAGGAGGAGTTGCGCTTTCATCTTCTTCATCTCATCTCGTAAAGAAACACTGAGCGATGATGGGCTTATTTGAATCCAAAGAACAATGATACACGTGCACGGAACGCCACGACACTGCCAAACCACGTTCCTGCAAAATGTCTAGAACAGCGTGTAGATGAACGGTGCCAACGCCGAGCCCTGAGTCGCCACAAGCAGCAACCCAAGCGCCAACAGCATAATCACGATAGGACCAAGCCACCACTTTTTGCGCACCTTCATGAACTGCCACAATTCCCCAACGATTGCCAGCTTACTTCTTGCCATTGCCTGCCTCCTCTTAATGCGTTGTCACTGAATAGTTGTGTTGGAATTCAGAAAGTGCGGGCAGCGTGCTTCGGATCGTATTTGCTCAAATCACGCTTCTTCCAATAAGACTTTGCCGAGCGATCAATCTTCTTGTCGAGCAGGTCTTTTCCGAGCAGCCTCATCAGCAGACCCATTGGCGTGATGACCAGATAGAAGAAGATGCTCAAGATGACCCGTGTACTGATCCATGCGAGCACCTGCGAGAATCTCATCCACGCAAAGTGGATGGGCTTCATAACCGGATATGCAATGTGGCTCAGCCCGAACAAGCCTGCACCAACACCAATGAACCACTTCCATGCACTGCTTTCGAGACCCTGTTGCCAATCCCAGCCCAACCAGCCGCTGAGATGACTATGGCTCAGAAAGAGAACTGTGCCGAGGACGGAGCCTGCAATCAGAAAGGCCTTCCCCGTTTTCTTCACCGCTTCGCGCGAGATATCGACTTTTTCAATCAAGTTGGAACTCCTTCATCCAGTCTGAGTCTTCCTGTAATTGCTTCTGCTGTGTCTTCGCAACAATGAAACTTCCGATCACCAGGTAGTCCATGTGAGTTCGCATTAAGCACTTGTAGGCTTCAATCGGACGACACACGATAGGCTCCCCGCGTACATTGAACGATGTGTTGATGATAACCGGACATCCTGTTCTCTTGTAGAATGCCTTAATGAGATCATAGTATAGAGGGTTCGTGTCGTGCTCCACAGTCTGAACCCGGGCCGAGTAGTCGACATGTGTCACCGCGGGGATATCGGAACGCGGCACATTGAGCTTGTCGATACCAAACAATTTCTGCTGTTCCTCGGTCATCTTAACACGCCGATCCCCCACGACATCTGCAACGAGCAGCATGTATGGACTCTCGCCCTTCATCTCGAAATAGTCGGAGACCATCTCGCGAAGCACCGAAGGCGCGAATGGGCGAAATGACTCGCGGAATTTGATTTTCAGGTTCATGACAGACTGCATTTTCGGTGAACGCGCGTCACCGATAATGCTTCTCGCTCCCAGTGCACGTGGTCCAAACTCCATTCTTCCCTGGAACCAGCCGATGACATTCTCAGTGGCGATCAACTCTGCAACGGTCTCCACGAGCTCTTCCCGCGGAACCTTCTGGTACACAATCTCATTCATCTTGAGAAAGTGTTCGATTTCATCATCTGTGTACTCAGGTCCGAGGTAGGAACCGTACTGCGAATCCTTCGGGCCGCCCTGTTTGCGTTCATTGCCGAGATACGTGTACCAGGTGTG
>DPLS01000350.1:2833-11681 GCA_003541875.1 Bacteroidota bacterium
AACGGCCCCTCGCGGAGCACACGCCCGTTGCCCACACAATTCAGCGCGACACCACCAGCGAGGACGAGATTCTTCTGGCCTGTCTCTTTCTTGACATGGCGGGTCATGCGAAGCATGATTTCCTCAGTCACTTCCTGCACAGAACGGGCCAAGTCCATCTCCCGCTGAGTAAGCGTAGATTCGCCAACGCGAGGCGGCCCGCCAAAGAGTTCCGCGAACTTATCGTTCGTCATTTTCAAGCCGGCACAGAAATCAAAGTACTCCATGTTCATCTTGAAGGATCCATCCTCTTTCACGTCAAGGATGTGGTCATAGATCTGCTTGACGTATTTCGGCTCGCCATAAGGAGCCAAACCCATTACCTTGTACTCAGCTGAGTTTACTTTAAAACCTGTGAAGTACGTAAACGCGGAGTAGAGCAGGCCAAGTGAATGAGGAAAGTCCAGTTCTCCATGAATCTTCAACTCGTTACCTTTGCCGATACCATAGCTGGTCGTAGTCCACTCACCAACGCCGTCCAACGTCAAGAAGGCTGCTTCCTGAAATGGCGATGGGAAGAAGGCGGATGCAGCATGGGATTCGTGGTGCTCAGGGAAAAGAATCTCTCCCTCATAGCCGAGTTCCTTCTCGATAAGAGTCGGAATCCAGAGTTTTTCCTTCAGCCACAGAGGCATGGCCATCATGAATGATTGAATCCCCATGGGAGCATATGCCAGATACGTTTCAAGAATGCGCTCGAACTTGATAAGCGGCTTATCATAGAATGTGACGTAAGCCAAATCGTCCTTGGTGATGTTTGCTTGTTTCAAGCAAGATTCGATGGCATTCGAGGGAAAGTTGAAGTCGTGTTTCTTTCGAGTGAATCTCTCCTCTTGTGCAGCTGCAACGATCTTTCCATCTTTTATAAGTGCAGCAGCCGAATCGTGATAAAAGCAAGAGATTCCCAAAATGTACATAGTCCCGCCCTTGTTGTTTCGTGAATATTGGCTTAGTGCAGTCAAGAATAACACATTTGGAGCAAAGATGAAAGCACAAGCATCTTGGAATTGAATTGTGCAACGGCACCAAGTTATATAAAACGAACTGCCATTCATGTTGCCTTGGTCACAAACCCAGCAACGTGTATCAGACAGTGCGGTACTTGGCGAAATGAACATTGCATGAGGGTTTGCAGGGTGCCGCGGCCCAAAGGGGACTTTCGATTCTATCGCGTGGATTCGCTTGGCAGATGACAGCTGGGATCTGCCCATGGCTTGTGCAGAGCATTCCACGTAGTGAGAGCGGTCTTCTTTGTTACAGGTGATGGATCTCTTTGCATCCGTGATACTTCGTGTATCACATCTCCGGAATGGTCAATGGTGGACCGACCGAGTAACTGCGGAAACAATATGACAGGGAAAACTGGTGGAATCGCGGCTCACGTTTCGTTGTTGAGAGCGCATAGTCAAGCTGCCAATCATCAAACCTCAGTCCACAACCGAACCGTGCGCTACGTGTATCAGTTCCGGCCCAATAACCAGCCCGCAAAGCCAAAAAGTCCATCGGCCAGTACTCTACACCACCTTTGTAAACAGCCCCATTGATTCCAAGGACCTTCTGGCTGCTCACATTTAGTACCACAATTGGTTTCTCATTGAGCGCTTTCCACCTCGCTGTTAATCCAAACTGGAGGCTATGCGGAAGTTCGAATCTCGCAATATTGGTCTGGGCCGACAAAGTATCTACGGTGTACTCGATTCCATCTCCAAACCCTTGATATGAGATTCCATAGGACAACCCGGGTGTTGGAAAATAGCATATCCCAAAAGTTGTGGACATTGCTCCCATACTTTGCGAGTCCACCCGTCCGTACTTTCCTCTAGTGGTTACACCTACACTAAAGAATTTAGTAATCGCTGTGGCGAGACCAATATCCACACCTACCTGCTGATATTTGTATCCAGAGAGTGGACTTCCAGGAGAAACACTACCGACATGACTGTACGTGGCACCTATTCCAAGACCCCACCCCTGATCGTCAATGACCGGAGCCACTAAGTTTTCGTTCATGATGTTGTCCTCACCCTCCCCCAACTTCTCCAGTGAGTAGCTGAAGATCAAAGAGCCCTCTCTCAAGAACGAAAGTACAGCAGGATTCCAATACAGCCCGCTAACATCAGTGGCGTCGGACACAATGGCATCCGCCATACCGGCTGCTCGTGCATTGGTAATGAAGTGTCGATCGGCATTCTGGCTCGAGATTTGAGCGGATGCGACATACATGAGGGAAAAAAAACACAGGATCACACTCGCACAAGAAGATAGGGATCTACGCCTCATTGTCTTCACCGAACGTTCAATTAAGGATTCCAAAAAAGCCGAAGAGCAGGATAACGTCCCACAGGAATGCGCCAAACTCCCTCACGAAGTTCTCCTTCTTGGGAACGAAAACGAGATCACCCGGACGGACAAGAGGTAAGCCCTGAGGGTCTCCAGTTTCCATATAGGAAGTCAAATCCGCAACGAGAATGGATGCCTTTGATGTAGAAGTTGATTGACGAGTAATTTTGATGTATCTTAAGTCGGCAAACTCTGTCCAACCACCTGCCCTCGAAATGACCTCAAGCAAGGTAAGCTCAGTGTTCGCTTGAAAGCTCCCCTGGTTGGGGACCATGCCAAGAACGGTGATCTTGGGAGCAGGGCCATAGACTTCAAGGGACAGCAGCACATCACCTTTGATATAATCGGATAATCTGCGGCGAAGGGTTCTGGTCAAATCCTCTTTAGTGGTGCCGGCAACCTTTATTTCGCCTATCAAGGGGACGGTTATTGCACCATTAAGCCTGACATTGGCATGAGTGTTAAACTGCGGATAGTCCCAAACAGAAAGTACGAGGGAATCTCCAACAGAAACAACGGTCGAGTCCGATTGAAAATATACAAATGAGGGTTGGCCTGAGGGTCCGGGGGGAATTCTCTGTTGACTATCTTTTGTGGAATCCTGATTTGCACACGAGATAAACACCAGAGCCGCGAGCACTGTGATAGCACGGACGCCAACAGGCGGAAGAATTGGTTTCATTCTCAACCTAACCGGTTAGTTAGTAACGACAATCTCATTTCAATCGACTAATTAAGAACAATCTACGGAAATTACAAGAGACATTTGCAGTATTGATCCCGCGTATGATTCTGGCGACCGAGTGCTCTTGTTCATCTGCATACCCGCACAGATGGGTGCCTGTAACTGCGGACACAATTTCTTCCGGCCACAATACTAAATTCTCTCTTGAAATGAGAATTCTTGACACCTATCCCCGCTGGGTAATCAAGCTCGCCGCACTAATTTTAGGGGGTTCAACAGCAGACTTTCCCGATTTTTCCTTGGGGCTCCCGAATGCTTGATCTACTCAGTGGTCAGACAACCATGAAGTGGAGGCAATGAACATGCCGGCTACGCAATTCAGTTTGAACCGAGTCATCTCCATGTACCGACGCCGATGGAAGCTCGTTGTGTTTCCGACTATCATCGTCACTGGCCTGTGTGTAGTAGGTGCCCTTCAGTTGCCACGAAAGTATGTCGCGACCACAACAATCCTCGTTCAACCCGATGAGACGCTTCACCAATTAGACGATTGGCAGATGCAGGGTGCATTTGATGAGGAATTGAGAAGCTACGGCGAGATCATCTACAGTCGTCCCTTCGTGATGCAGGTGATGGATAGTCTGCGTATCGGAGTCAATATACGAAGTGAGGCAGAATTGCAGCCGCTGATAGGCGAAGTCAAGGGAATGATCATGACGGAGAGGCGAAGCCCCAGTTCATTCAGCATGACATTCATCAACTCTGACCCAGGGCTTGCAAAGCGCGGGGCCGAGGTTGTGGCCAACGTTTTCATCCAGGCAAAACTCAGCGTGAAGAACCGGCAGAACGCGTTGACGATACAGTTCTTGGAGAAAAAGGTCGAAGAGATTCGGGAAGGATTCGAGAGTACTACTCGGTCTCTTGTTACAGCGATGATGCAGAACGTGGATGAGCTGCCTGCAGAATCACGATCCATTTACGACGGGCTCAATGAGGTTGGACGCAGCATTGGAGCCAATGAGGTACGCGTCAGATCATTTCAAGATAATCTGGTCAGGATTCGATCGTTGTCCAATATTCTCAGGACCAATCCCGACGCCTTGCGAAGCGAGGGAGGCAAGGAGCCATTATTTGAACTGCAGCGGGAGGATCTCCCATACTCAACAGAACTGCGCGTGCTCGTGACCAAGTACGACGAAACAACCCAGCGCTATACAGGAAAGTATCCTGAGATAGAAAAGCTTGAGGTGCAAATCCTGACGTTGCTTGATCGGATGCTCATTGCAACTGAAGTGGAACTCTCCAAGGTCGAGAGCCAGCAGGACGACCTTGAAAGGCGTCGTTCTACATTCATTGAGGAATTGAAGAAGTCTTCTGTCTCGTCACGCATTCACCAGGACAAACAGTCCAACTACGAAATCAACCTGAGGCAGTACAACGAAATGAAAGGGAGGCTCGAACAAGCTCGTTTGAAGGCGGAAGTAGAGAGCAAGGGAGCCGATCAATACATCATACTCGACCCTCCGGTATACCCGACGCGACCGACGAAACCAAATCGCACCTTGCTGGTGCTGGGAGGGTTTGGACTGGCTCTCTTCCTTGGAATCATCAGCGTTATTGTTGCAGAGATATTTGACACAACGGTTCGGACACCCCAAGACATAGAAGTATACGAGAAACCAATCATCGCTCTCTTGCCTGACGGTACAAGAGAGTACCGATGAAATGACACCACGCACTTTCTAACAGGAAGCATAAGCAAACGCATGGCGGAACGGGACGAGAGGGTCTTTCCGGATGACGAGCAGGCAGGTCCGCCTGAGCAACCAAGCCAGGAACCCCGGCCTCTTGTTCGTCTCCTCAAGCCCATCACATTTTCATCAGAAGTAGGGAAGACAATCGATGAACGAGTCGTTGCCCCGCATTTTTACAATTGTTTCAACTACTCACTGCTCTCGACCGAACAAAGCAAATTCAATTTGACCGTTGGAATTACGAGTTCAAACGCCGGTGAAGGCAAGACCCTTGTTGCTGCAAACCTGGCTGTGTCGCTCGCAATTACCAACCAAAGGGAGACCGTGTTGGTGGATCTGAACATTCGCAATCCACACATCCATTCTATTTTTGGAACGAAGCTGAGCCCTGGACTTATCGAGTCGCTGAATGACAACACTATTTATGTCAAACCAACGAGGGTGAAACACCTCTACGTACTCTCCGCCGGAAATCCGCTCGGCAATCCTGTTGTCGCCGACCGAATGACCTCATCCAGCATGTCCCCCGGAGGTTCAAAGAAAGCATCTCTGGGACTGGAACAGCTTGCCGCGTTTCGTGACGTAATCTACTCTCTTCGGCAGGCCTTCGATTTCGTCATCGTTGATATGCCCTCCATCCAGGAACCACGAATCCCGATCCAACTCACGCATCAAATGGATGGTCTGCTGGTCGTTGTTGATGCCAACAGAACCAAGCACGCGGATATCGAAAGAACATTTGGGAAGTTGAACAAGAATCAGATCCTCGGCTTTGTCCTTAATCATGCGCCAGATAGCTACAATTAACGGCGTCCCTTCACGATGATCCTAGTAAGCATTATCATTTTGATGATCGTTGCGATCTTCCTTGGCAGACAGAGCGGCAGGGCAGGATTCAAACAGTATTTTGTGATTTTCTTGATAACTCTTCTCCAGGTAGCAATTGCCCTTTACAAAATGTACACAATGGAAATGCCTCCATTGAATTAGTAACAACGAGCTCCATTCATTTACATCTACCATGCTCTCATCGTTTGCCTACAAAGGCGGGAATCGTGTTGCGCTTTTCTTCATGATCTTCGGATCTGTCTGCCTTCCACTCATTCTCGTTGCAACCAATGGTAGTATAGTTGTGGGTGTCGCTTTTCTTGCAGTTCTTTTGGTGGTTCTTGTCACGCTGTACAGATTGGATTGGGGCTTCAACCTCTTCATTGCGGCAGTTCTTCTTTCTGACAATTACAACATCCCTGGATTCGAGCCTTTGACATTCAAAGCAGGGTACCTTCTTACGCTGAACGTCTTGGTGCCCGGACTAGGCGTGGGAGCCCTCACTCCTATGGAGATCCATCTGCTGTTCCTGGTCTTGGTGTGGGCCCTGCATATGGCTCTCAACAAACAAATCCGCCCACGGCCGGTTTCCTTCGGGATTCCTGCGATCTTGTTCTTCATTTGGATTGGCGTCGCAACCGTCTACGGGATAGTGACCGGGGGAGACAAAATGAAATCCATCTGGGAGATACGTGGCTCACTCTACCTGGGGATAGTTTGTTTCTTCGTGTCTCAAGTCATAACCACACGAAAGCAGCTCACAACACTAGTGTGGATCTGCATCGGATCAATGGCTGTCAAAGCATCCCAGGCTGCCGACCGCTTCATCGAATTGGGGTTTTCAATGGGGACATTCCGGGCGTTGGCAGCTCACGAGGATCCGATCATATTGGTCACACTGTTCATACTGCTGGTCGGGTTTATGTCCTTTGGCTGCCACTCTGGGCAAAAGCGAGCTCTTGTCTGGTTGCTCCTGCCAATGACGATTGGGTTCTATGCTGCCAATCGGCGGGCGGGGTACATCGCGTTTCTCTTTTGCATCTTGGCCTTCATAGTGCTGCTTCCTCCTAAGATCCAATCCAGAGCGATCAAGGTGGCAATTGTTTGTGCTGTGCTTTTTGCGGCATATCTAAGAATCTATTGGAATGACTACGGACGTATAGCACAGTTCGCACAGGCGGTGAAGTCGGCAGTTTCGACAGACTACCAAGACATGCGACGCGAAGACTATTTGTCCGGACTAGCACGCGATCAGGAAAACTATAACCTGGCAATGACATTGAGACGACAACCTCTGGGCCTTGGCTTTGGAAAGCAGCACGATTGGATCATCATGAACTATGGTGAATTCAGCATGAAGGGATATATCACTCATAATCAGATTCTCTGGCTGCTGGTAAAATCCGGTCCAATTGGGTTCTTCCTTTTCCTTTTCTTTATGAACTCGGTTCTATTCCACGGCAGCATGGGCTTCACCAAAATGCGCGACCCATATCTCATGGCAGTTTTGGCAATGTGCATACTTGCCATTCCAAATCAGATAATTGCTACCTATGTCGACATGGGGTTCCATCGCTTCAGAAGCATGACGTATCTCGGGCTCCTTATAGGCTTGATTCCGGTGATCAAATCTTTCGGGGAGAGCGTCCCGTCTGCGGAAGCTGGCATGAAAAACGGCTAAGTCCACATCTCGATTTTTCGGTTCCGTGATTACGACCACAAGCGATCAACGTGCATATTGATATTATTTCGGGTCGAGGTTCAGATTTCCTTGAACCACCGAATAGAAGGCAAAGGAACGACCAATGAATGCGTGGGAAGAAGTGCAGGGCGTTGAACACGGTTCTGGAGTGAGGGCTTCGTCGCAGAACGCTCGTACGTATTTTCAAGGCGTACGCATCGACAACGTCAGCGCCCAACAAGCACTTCATGTGGTGGAGACTCACCTCGCGAACCACGACAGAAGAAACGCTTTGAGAGTCTTTTTCCCAAATGTCCACAGCATCCACCTTGCCCGGCAAGACAAGGAGTTTCTCTCGTGTATCAACGAAGCCGACCTTCTGCTGCCCGACGGGAGTGGACTCATGATTGCAGGAAAGATCCTCGGTCGTCCGATCGTCGAGAATCTGAATGGCACGGATTTCATTCCAAAGGTGCTTCAGCGCGCTGAAGAGCGGGGCTGGTCAGTATACCTGTTTGGAGCCCTTCCACACATCATCGAGGAATGCCGCAATCGCATACAGGCAGCCCATCCAAGACTCAAGATCGTGGGTCACCATCAAGGGCACATTCCAGAGGGAGAGGATTCATCTATCATTGCTGACATAAATGAAAAAGCACCGAATATCATATTGGTGGCGCTGGGATCTCCGTTACAGGAGAAATGGGTCGCGCGAAACGCAGCGAAGATGAATGCCGGGGTTTGCTTTGCTGTTGGTGGACTATTTGACTTCCTTGCTGGCAAGTATCGGCGGGCACCTGTTTGGATGCGACGCATCGGGGCAGAATTCATCTATCGATTCGTGCAAGACCCTCGTTCGAAGTGGCGCCGGCTTCTCATTGAACAACCCCTTTTTCTGATGCTTGTCTTCGGTGAGCGCTTCATTCCGCGACGTGCAAGAAGTTTCAGCAACCGTTCCACCAAAGGAAACTGAGCTTGCGGACATCGTGTTGTGCAGCCACTACGAAGCTCACAGAACGAGACAACCTGTCACTCTTCAACTCCGACCTGCAGTTTGGAGAATTTAGAAAAGACCGTTAT
Organism: Bacteroidota bacterium; assembly: GCA_003541875.1. GTDB lineage: Bacteria > Bacteroidota > Ignavibacteria > UBA10030 > UBA6906 > UBA11986. Next base: position 11,241 of record DPLS01000350.1, read on the forward strand.
CTTGGAAGCAGTCTCAAACCCTGTTCAATTTGCTGGCCTCATGCCGAAGATCAATCGACGTAGAAATCCGGACCGCCACAGGAACGCATGATGACATCCGCAAAGAGTATCTCCGGATCCGGAGAACCATGGAAGATAAGGGTGTTACGATACCACCGGATCGTTGAGGACAAGAGAGAAAGCGAGAAACATTGGTCCAGTCTGTATGTTTGGGATTTCAGGCGGCAACTCGATTTTCTCGAACAGTGGGGATACACAACCATCACCTTCAATGACTACCGCCTCTTCCTGAAGGGAGAATTGAATCTGCCGCGAAAACCCGTTGTGCTTACGTTCGATGGTGCTTACCTAGACAACTTTCGCGTCATGTTTCCTACTCTACAGAAGGCCGGAGCAATCGCAGTGATCTTTGCACACGCGGACCGAAACATCAAGGAAGAT
>DPLS01000411.1 GCA_003541875.1 Bacteroidota bacterium
GTTCTCGGCGGTGGCAGCAACGTTCTCTTTTCAGATGAAGGGTTCAATGGACTTGTCTGCAGAATTGAACTTCAGGGAATATCGTTGGTGGATCAGGACGATGATGTTGTTGTAACTGTGGCAGCGGGAGAAGAGTGGGACTCGTTTGTACAGCAATGTATCACCAAGCACCTCGCTGGTGTTGAATGCCTCTCTGGTATTCCCGGTTTTGTCGGCGCAACGCCAATTCAGAATGTGGGTGCGTATGGACAGGACGTGCGGGACTCGATCGTTTCTGTGAAAGCCATGAACCGCACAACCCTTGAGGTCATCACCTTCTCAAACAGTGACTGCCGGTTCGGATACAGGCAGAGCAGGTTCAAAGCCGAGGATATCGATAGATATGTCATCACTGAAGTGGCCTTCAAGTTACGCAAGTATGGCCGGCCTGAGATCCGCTACCCCGAACTGCAGAAGTTCATTGCATCAACTACAGACCTAAATGCACTCGCTGACGGCGAGCCCGCGTTGCGTTCAGTGCGGGACGCGGTTCTTACACTTCGCCGACGAAAGTCCATGGTAGTTGATTCCAACGATCCGAATGCCCGGTCTGTTGGCTCATTCTTCATGAACCCGACGATTACGGCAGACCGTTTTGCTGAAGTGCGCGGGCAATGGGAAGGGTCGGGAGCCAAAGACGAAATGCCGACATACCCGGCAGGGGACAAGGTCAAACTGCCTGCTGCATGGTTGGTGGAACAGGCTGGCTTTCCCAGAGGATATCGAAGAGGTCGTGTTGGAGTATCGCAGAACCATTCGCTAGCACTGGTCAACTACGGGGGCACAACCCGAGAGCTGCTCGATCTTGCGACCCAGATTCAGGATGCAGTGCGCGAAAGATTTGGCATCATCCTGGAACGGGAGCCTGTGGTCATACCGCCTTAGCCACGAAATCGCGCGGTTCATCACCATGTGCTTGTCTTTGCTTGTTGTTTATGTGTAATTGAAAATGATGAAACCGCGGGAAAATATCCTTCCCCTTACGGTGGCCGGCATGCTGCTGTTCGCTTCGTGCCAGACGACGCTCTTCGGCTCGTTCACCTACGACGATGTCAACGAGCAACGGGCCATCGAGCAAACGAATTTTGAGGACAGCGCCAAAGTGTTCTTTGCCACGTATCCCAATCCCTACCCGGACAAGGAATTCCTCTGGTTTGTAGTGTTCATCGATGGACCGGTGGAAATGCATGTGCACGACTTCGAGTCGGATGCTCTGCAATCGATCTATCGGTTTGAAAAGCAGGATATCCCGGTTCATACAATTACCCTACATGAGAAACCGGAACATCTCGTGAAGTGCGTTCTCTTTGTAAATGGGCGGATGAAATGTGCAAAGGTATACCCTGACTGGCAACCACTCGAATACCCGCAGTTCAAGACGAAGTTCGCTATCGAGGATCGATAGCGCCTCCCCTTGCCCTTCTGTGATGTTTTCTTGATATTTTGTGCATGAATCAGTTTGCCGAAGTCGTCCTGCCACTGGCGGTGGACAAATCGTTCACGTATCTCATTCCTCCGGATCTCCAACACGTTGCCAAGCCAGGTGTCCGTACGGTTGTCCCCTTCGGAAGAAAGTACGCCACGGGCCTTATCATTGACCTGCCGGCATCTTCACAGATCAAGGGGCTTAAATCTCTGAAAGACATCATCGATGCTGGCCCTGTTGTCTCTCAGGAATTGCTGACCCTATGTAGATGGGTTGCAGAGTACTACTTTGCCCCGCTTGGCGAAGTACTCAAGTCTGCTCTGCCGCACGGATTCGCCGCCAGCAAACGAGTGGTGTACCCGTCTCTCCTCCCTGCGGATCTCGCCCCTGAGATCGAACGTTTGAGAACACAAGCACCGAAGCGCGCACGCGTGCTCACGTTGCTAGCCGAGATCGGCCCGATGCTATCGGCTGAACTCCAACGAAAAGCGGGACTGAAGAACATCAATGCAGTACTCAATGAGATGGAACACTCCGGCCTACTGAGGATGGAAGAGATCATGCCTCGCTCACGGCAGAAACCAAAGGTGGTGGAGTATGTAGATCTCAATTCCACCGATCACCAGCGTATCACGCATGCCCTGGCGTTTCTGTCCTCTCGAAAAAAGAAGGCACGCCAGCTCTTACGCGTCATTTTACAACTTAAAGAACAGGACAGGAAGGACATTCCTGTGGCTGAACTTCTAAAGATGTCCGGAGCCACATCCTCAACAATGAAAGAATTCATCGCCTCCGGAATTGTCACGGTCACCTCGAGAGAATCGGCAAGAGTCCAAGACTATGGCACTGAGGAGCAGACCCTCCACATCGTGCTGAATCAGAAGCAGAGCGATATCCTGCATGTGCTCACTGGAGCCATTGACAGTGGTACTGCACGGCAGTTCCTACTCCACGGTGTCACCGGTAGCGGCAAGACGCAAGTGTACATCGAAGCGATTCGGCACTGTCTCGGGTGTGGCAAGACGGCGATCGTGCTTGTCCCTGAAATTTCCCTCACTCCGCAGATTGTCCGGCGTTTCAAAAGCCACTTCGGGGATCGGGTTGCAGTGGTCCACAGCCGGATGTCTGCTGGCGAGCGGCATGATGTCTGGCGCCTTGCCCTTCGCGGCACATACACGGTTGTGATTGGACCACGGTCGGCTATCTTCGCACCGCTGGCCAACCTTGGGCTGATTGTTGTAGATGAGGAACACGAGGCGTCGTACAAACAGTACGATGCATCGCCCCGGTATCATGCGCGTGATGTGGCTGTCGTTCGAGGAATGCACTCCAACGCAGTCGTGTTGCTTGGGTCAGCCACCCCCTCGGCGGAATCGTACCACAACGCGCTCAGTGGAAAATATACTCTTCTCGAAATGCCGGAGCGTATCGATCAAGTACCCATGCCCGATATTCGAATCGTTGACATGATCGAAGAAAGGAAACGAGCATATGCGACGATGAAGGAGTTGTTACCGCTCGATCAACGCAACAAGCTCAAGGATTTCAAACAATCTTCTATCTCGGATCTGTTGAGGCATGAAATCGAGTGCCGGCTTGAGAGGAAGGAAGGAGTGATACTTCTCCAGAACAGACGCGGCTTCGCGCCGTTTGTCGAATGCCCGGACTGCGGCTACACAGAAACCTGTGAAAACTGCAGCATCACGCTCACCTACCATCTGGCAAAGAAGCATCTCCGGTGTCACTACTGCGGATCAGTGCGGGCTCCCCGCAATCAATGTCCGAATTGCAAAGGCAGCAATATCCAACTGTTGGGGATCGGGACTCAGAAGGTGGAGCAGGAACTTGCCACGCTATTTCCAAATGCCAGCGTCTTGCGTATGGATCTAGATACGACGACGAGGAAGGGTGCTCATGATCGGATCCTGAAGAAGTTCGGTGAGGGGGAAGCGGATATTCTCCTTGGCACCCAGATGGTGGCAAAAGGATTAGACTTCCCGCGGGTTACTCTTGTCGGAGTAGTCTCTGCCGATACGCAAATGTTGCTGCCGGATTTCCGCTCTTCGGAGCGGACTTTTCAGTTGCTGACGCAGGTGGCAGGGCGTGCCGGACGAAGCACGCTCCAGGGCGAGGTGATTATCCAGACTCATCAACCCCATCACTACACGCTCCAGCACGTTGTTGATCATGACGTCAAGAGGTTCTTCGAAGAAGAGTTGGAGGAACGGCGAGAACTTGACTACCCGCCCTATGCACGTCTAGCTCTGGTCGAGGCGAAAGGAGAAAAGGAATCGGATGTTCAGCAACACTCAGAGAAATTCGCAGCGCTGTTGAAGAGATCGGATGGAACGTTCACGATCCTCGGTCCGTCAGCCGCGGTCATAGCGAAGATCAAGAACCAGTACCGTTGGCATGTCATCGTCAAGAGTCCCAAGACAACAGATCCATCAGGAGGACGTCTGCGAACTGCGCTCCGCCGGACGCTTGCATCCTACGAACAATCAGCAAAGCGGACCGTGAAGTTGACAATTGATATCGACCCGGTCGGTTTGATGTGAGAGTCCGTTGGATTCCTGGACTTGGGGATTCTCTCAATCCATGAATTCTCCCGCTAATCGCTCACTCGATTATCATCAACACGCCGCTGCCTCTTATCTCGCTCTTTTTCAGCTTCTGCAAAGCAGAGTTAGCATCAGCAAGGGGAAACGTCTCGACCTCGGTTTGGATAGGGATCGTTGCAGCTATTTCCAGCAATCCTCTCACATCATCTCGCGTGCTGTTTGCCACGCTTCTGATAGACCGCTCTTCATAAATCAGACTATATCCCATCTCAGGTATCGGACTCATGTGGATTCCTGCGAGCGCGACAGTCCCACCTTTCTTGAGAACCCTCAGCGAGGCGGGAACCAGTTGCCCGGCAGGGGCGAAGATGACCGCGCTGTCAATCTGCTGTGGAGGAGTGTCTTCAGCGCTTCCGGTCCAGGATGCGCCAAGTTCCTCTGCAAGGTCGCGATGCCGCTTGCTTCGCGTGAACACATACGATTCGCATCCCCAATGTCGCACGATCTGTATGGCAATGTGGGCAGAAGCGCCAAATCCGTACAGTCCGATCCGCCCGCCTGGTTTGATCTCGCTCAATCGAAGCGCGCGATAACCGATGACTCCCGCACAAAGCAATGGGGCGACGTTAATATCTCCGAAGGAATCGGGCAGAGCGTATACGAAATCTTCGTTGGCGACCATGTATTCCGCAAAGCCGCCATTAGCATGAAAACCTGTGAACCGGGAGTTGTCGCACAGATTCTCTTTTCCCGACTGACAGAACTCACACCTGCCACACGTTGAATACAACCATGGCACACCGACACGGTCGCCCTTCTTCCATTTCGTTACCGACAAGCCAGTTTGTTCGATGCGCCCGACAACCTGGTGTCCTGGGGTGAGTGGAAGTCTTGGGAGTCGAAGATCCCCTTCCACTTCATGGAGATCGGTATGGCAAATGCCGCAGACGTGCACTCGTAACAACACTTCGTGCTCTGCCGGCAAAGGTTTGGACAGTTCGGTAAGTGTGAGTGGATGTTCCTCGATGGGGGCCGGAGCAGAAAGTCTCTGTGCTTTCATTCGTCATTTCAGCAATCGTGGGAGCGGCAACCGCAGCGTAGTGTGAGCAGAAGGTTGGGGCTGCAGGCTGGAAGACTAGTCGAGACGATCATAAGGCCAACGATATCTCATGTTATCTGCATGATCCTCTTCCTTGAAGGCTTGACATTCTCTCAGAAGACTGACGAAAGCACAATCAGTCCAGCCTGGGTTGTCTTCACCCAATACCCCGCGCCTGGACATAGTGTGTCTGCATGTACGTAACCAGAAGAGAACTTGAAAAAGCGGGACGCTACGATATTCGGTGGTATGGAATAGACGGATGAAGCCGGAACCGGCTGTGAGATGGTGCCGATCAAATTCCAGCCGCCAAGAACTGGAATAGAATCCTGGGTGATTATCTCGCCCTCGATGCAGCATACAATTGAATCCGGCCTCTTGAGCCAAAATCCCATACCATTTCTTGCGGTACAGTCTACAGTGTAGCCGCTTCCTCCCCAACCGAGTATGCACGTTCTTATCCCACAGAAGACTTGCCAAATGGAATCGGCTCCCGGCGCTCGTTGGACCGGGTTGCTCACCATGTTCCATCCGTTGCCATACGGGACGCAGACTACAATTGAATCAGTCGTGCGATTTGCGTGACTCCCTTCTCGTTGTGTGGCTTTCGGTTGCGCAAATGCGAGAGAGGTGAGACAAACGAGAGGGAAAACAAGCGTGAAGAATGGTCACATGATTTCATCTCCTGACTTCTTGAGCGGCATCCAAGTGATTGAGAAGGGCTGCCCCCCTCGTTGGAGGAAGCACTCTTGCAGTTCTCAAAAGAAGATACTATTCACAGCAAGGAAAGTCAATCAGGGAGGGATCGGGTAGCGCACCACCTGGGACAACCAAGCCTCGAATGAACGACTTGAAAAGCTCCAGACACATGGCATTCTACACTAGAAGCAAGGAAACCCCTCACTCTGCCACCATGCGAAGAATATGGGGCCGTCACTTTGAGTTCTTCTTCGTCGCTGCTGCCTGTTCTGCTGCGGTCCACGGCGGCACAACCCCATTCATGCGTGCATACGCGATGGATTGACCGAGGTGCTCATGCAAATGCGCGAGAGCAGTGATAATCGCGTTCCGATACGTGACGGTGTTGCCAAACATCTCCGTGGTTCGCTCAAGGTCCTTGTCCTTGAGTTTGAGGATGGCGTTCCTGACATGATCGAACGACGGCTTCAACATTTTTGTGATTTCTCCCTTGTCTGTTACCGACTTTTCCATATTCGGCTCCATCTTAACGGGGGATTTGAAGCCCAGAAACGTCATGAAGAAGTAGTTGCTCCCTGCAATGTGTACATAGACCTCACTGATTGATCGCACACCTTCCCCAGGCCGCCAGGAGTACTTCTCAGCAGGAACTGCCTCGGCGAGATCCTCAATCTTCTGCTCAATTTGATCCAACTGCCCTAACACCTCCGCTCGAAAACCTGCTTTCGGCGCGGACGGTGTCTTTGAATCACCCGCGTGCACGATTGCAGCATGAATCGCAAAAACAAGAGCGTATGCTGTGAGGCGACTCATGAATCCCCGCATTGACACCCCCTTGGTTCTGGAATGACGCATAATACTCCCGTCGTGTGCTAGTGAGTGATCTTCAGATACCTGGCCAAAAATGTATGAGAGTGCCGACTCAAAGTCAAGGACAGTTTGGCTTGAAGGCTGCTTGCACATAGCGAGGAGAATGTCTACTATTTGAAGTTTTCCCACCATTGGTCTGAATCGATGGCACGTTTCAAAGTTCTCATTGAATACGACGGCACTCGCTACAGCGGCTGGCAGTTGCAGAAGAACGCACGTACTGTCCAGGGAGAAATCGTCCTAGGAATCAGGAAGCTCTTCAAGGTAGACGATTTTGAATTCCATGGCTCGGGACGAACCGATGCCGGAGTCCACGCTCTGGCGCAGGTGGCTCATCTCGACGTCAAGACAATGCTCGCTCCTGAGATTATTCGAATGAAACTCAATGACGAACTTCCTGCTGACATCAATCTGCTTGAAGTAGAGAAAGCACCGGAAGATTTTCACGCCCGCCACAATGCCGTTGCGCGGAGCTACCTCTACCAGATTTCTCGTCGCAGGACGGCCTTCGGGAAACGCTTCGCATGGTGGATCAAGGACGAACTCAATGTCGAGCTTATGAACGAGGCTTCTCAACTCTTCGTTGGGATGAAGGATCTTCAGTCGTTCACAGACGAAGACCCCGAGGAGAAATCAACGAAGGTGTTGATCGAGGCGGTTGAGATGAGGGAAGAAGGCGATTTGATACTCCTCCGTGTGCGTGGATCACATTTCATCTGGAAACTCGTCCGCAGGATCGTCGGGACACTTGCTGAAGTGGGACGAGGGAAGTTTGCTTCCGGGGATGTTGAGCAATTCATCCGACAGAAATCGGATACGCCAGCTCGATATACAGCTCCACCTTCCGGCCTATTTCTGGAAAGGGTCTTCTACAAGAAAGATCAGTTGAACCAACCGCTTCGTGCGACGTTTCTGGTTGATACGTTTGTTCGTCGCAACCGGCACAGACCGTAGCTCGTCGCGAGCACAAAGAAATGCCCGGACACAGCCGGGCATCGAGCGATCTCTTTCGCTTCAATTAGTTCTGAGCAAAAGTCTGGGTCGTTATGCCTGTTGTCTCGCGGAGCCTTTCATAGGTCAGCCACAGACATACATGTTTCATTCTCTCGTTGTCCGTGAACTGCGCCGTTCGTTCAATGGCGAAATCTCCCATTCCTGATTCGAGATCGTGGAGCGCCAGCGCCGCAACAATTCGCACTGCCGCATCAGCATTCTCATCCTTTACAATTCCCATGAGCGGGATAGTCACAAGGGAGAACTTCTCCTCTGGCAATAGGCCCTTCAGATCACGGATCACTTGTGAGGCCGAAGCCTGCACGCCGGGACTGGGTGATTTCAATGCCATCACCAGGCTCTTTTCAATCGCATCAACAGTAGCACCTTTGAACCGCGCCGCATCGGACTTCGATCCGCCAAGCACTACTGACGCAATGAGCATGGTAGCGACAGTAAGAACACCTACTAATCGAACTGTTACCTGTTTCATAGCGCACCTCCTTCTACTGTGGGATTGTGTCTTATCTGCGTTGTTGAACGAGGCCTACCCACGAGTTGTTTCACTCTTCGCCCTGTCTATGAGCCGACTCGTCACATTTCTCGGACGAGTCATCCCCGATTCAGGAATCCAAGCAAATGTTCTGCAACCAGGAAGGGGAAGACGATAAGAGTGGCCCTCTCAGCGATCAATGGTTAAGAGAACCGTCCCACACAAGAACGATCTCATGCTGATACAGCATCACTACTTTTTGGGGGGAACAGGTGTGTGCTTGGGGGGCGGGGATTTCTTGGGCGCTCTACCAGTGCCTACGGTTGTTTTTGTTGTTGAGCGCGATTTCTGCGAGGATTGATTTACGTTCTTCTGTGCTTGCTGAGATCGGGATTTTGTTTTGTCGGTCTCCTTGTTGATTTCATCCACCTGCTGCCAACTCTTCTGCTGATCCTGTCCAGTGCCCTTCGTTCGTCCTTCAAGTTTCTTACTGGCCTGAGAAGGGGTCGGCTGGGACACTGCGACGAGGAGTGCCACGAGTGATGCAGCAATTGTCATCGATTGAAGCATGTTTCCTCCACCGATCTGCTGTGGAGAGGCAAGGCAAGCCCTTCGGGCGTTCATTGTGGAGGCTGCCAGCCCTTACGGTTCCATTGGATGAGTTCGACAGTCACATTCCCGATGAGAACTTTGAGTTTTCCCTTGATCGGCACCGCTGCATCATCATCGCTGAACCAGCCCGTGAACTCACCCGTCATGCCATACACTCCAACCACATTCGTACTCCCCTCAACCTCAACAACGCGAACAGGATCATCCAAAACACCAATATCTTCAGTCGTTCTTTTGCCCGTGAAGAAGAAGGTTGTCGTACCGAGAGCACCTTTCAGCAAGGTCAGCACGTTCATTGTCTGCGCCGAGTGAATGAATAACCGCGGCAGGTAGCCGATTGCAAGGCCATCGACGAACGAGGTGGATTTCAAATGCATTGTGTCTTTGATTTCGCACTTGTATGGCGGGGAAGCGGGATCCTTGTGGTGAAGCTCCTCAATGGCCACGCTCTTATTGGAAAGATCCAGCATGTACCGGAGCCCTTTCCAATCCTTCCCGTCCTTGTCAATTGCATAGCCGCATTTTGTGTAGAACGCAGAGTCCATTTCAGTGTAGTTGAC
>DPLS01000183.1 GCA_003541875.1 Bacteroidota bacterium
GCCTTCTGCCTTCCAATATCTTCTGCGCGATAGAGAATCTGGCGATGCAAATTCGAGATTGAGACAGCGTCGTCGTCAACGATACCTATCGTTCCCACACCCGCAGCCGCCAGATAGAAAGCAACCGGAGAACCCAAACCGCCAGCACCCACAATCAACACGCGTGCCTGTTTGAGTTTTTGTTGTCCCTTGATGCCAACTTCGGGAAGGACAAGCTGCCGGCTGTAGCGCACCAACTCTTCAGCGGTGAATCCCACCTTACTCATGAACCACTTGAGTATTGATTGTACAAACGTGGTTGCCTATATTCATCTGTACTTCTGGAGAGAACCATCGCATGCGTCGTTGTCTTTTGATACTGTTGGTGCTCGCTCCCATCACGACATCACTGGCTGCCGCTCAAGAGGAACCTGGAGGTTCTCCCTTCACATTCCTTCCGGGTCGGATTCTTGTGCAGCCGTTTACTGCGAACTATCAAGAGCCGCGTGTCGGGATCCGCAAACAGCTGGGAAGCTCGCGCCTGAAACTGGATATCGGAAGCACATTGGACGTCGTAGAATATACCATTTCAAGTGAGAAAAGTAAAAAGCTTCGCGCAGGCATTGAGTTCTTCACCTACGCCTTATCGACCAGCGCCAACGGCCTGAGGCTGCAGATTGACGCGGTCGACGGCTTCTTTGGTGGGCATGTGTCCTACAGAGCGCTGAGTGAGAATGCGATCTTCTCTCTACGCCTGCGTCTCTTGCACCTTAGCGCTCATTTTATCGACGGTCATTTCGACAACACAACGGGCACATGGAAAGACGGGATTGCGCCAATCCCATTTACAAAGGATTTTGGTGAACTCATCGGATCGTATGAGCTACAGGCATCCTTCTTCTCCTTCATGTTCTACACGGGTTTCAGCTATGCAACCCTCGTCCGCCCCGAGGAGATTAAACGGTTCAGCACGATTACCGGAATCGAAGTTCACACAACCAACGGTGACGCGACTGCCTTTGGCAAACCCTACAGCCTTTTCCTTGCAGACAACTTCTCACTCGTCGGGATACCTTCCTACGTCGGCACAAACAACTTGGAGACCGGTGTGAAACTTGGAGAGTGGACAGGGAGCGGTATACGACTTTACCTGAGCTACTTCTCAGGATTGTCGGTCTTCAATCAATACTACAACATCCACGAAGCCCATTGGGGCGTAGGCTTCACATTTGATGTTTGGTAAGTGACAAGTGTTCTGAAGTCCCATAGGTTCCCCTTTCATCACTGCACACCAATGTCAGCCGCTACACTTTTGAGTGCGTTGATGACGAACTGCGTATGTTCCGCCATATCCACCTGCAATTCTTCTATCCCTTTATAGATATCTTCACGACTCACCGTACGGGCGAAGGCCTTATCCTTCAACTTCTTTTTCACTGATGAAGCCTCGAGGTCAGCTATCTTATTCGGCCGGACGAGCGAGCACGCAACAATGAAACCACAGAGTTCGTCGCATGCGAACAGAGTTTTCGCCAACTGCGTGTCCCGCGGGATGTTCATGTGAGGCACGTGACTGACGATTGCCCGACGAATGTCATCAGGGCAGCCTCTCTGCGCGAGAATCTCCTGCCCTTTCATGGGGTGATCAGGGACCTGCGGATACATCTCGTAGTCGAAATCATGGAGTAGACCAACAATACCCCAAGTCTCTTCGTCTTCACCAAGCTTCTGCGCGTAGGCGCGCATGGCGGCTTCGACAGCGAGTGCGTGCTTCCTCAGGCTGTCCGTCTTTGTATACTCGTGAAGAAGATCAAGAGCGTCCTGACGATTCATTACCGAACTCCCGAGTGTGTATTGAATTTCATTGCATTCAAGTCTATCATCAAAGGACAGGGTTCACTTTTCCCCCGCATCGCTTGAATCACCAACTGCCGTCTAGGATCAATGACAGGTGCAGACTGGTAAAGTTGATTCACGTGAGGATGGCTGAAGGACACAATTCATTTACGGCACACTCCAGACATCTTGGTTTCCGTGCTCCGCACGTCTTCCGACCGTGGAGAATGAAGACACTTCCAACATCAATCCAGTGTTTCTTGGAGAACACCTTCATCAAATCGACCTCTATCTTCTCCGCTGTATCCTCAGACGTGAAGCCCATGCGCTGTGCCAGTCGGTGAACATGCGTGTCCACGACGATACCAGAGACAATGCCAAACGCCTGCCCCAGCACAACATTGGCGGTCTTTCGACCTACACCTGGCAGTTGGACCAACGTTTCCATGGAATCCGGCACTTTTCCACCATGCTGTTCCACCAATGCCTTACTGCAACCCATGATGTTCTTCGTCTTCATTCGGAAGAAGCCCGTCGACCTGATGTCCGACTCCAGTTCAGTAACGATTGCATTGGCAAAGTCTCTCGGCGTCTTGTATTTCTTGAACAGATCCTTTGTCACCATATTCACTCGCGCATCGGTACACTGGGCCGAGAGTATTGTCGCGATGAGAAGCTGGAAAGGATTCTCATGCAGTAAGGCAGTCTTGGGCTGGGGGAATTCCTTCTTCATCTGACGAAGGATCCTCTCCGCCCGGGATTTCTTCTCTTCAAGACTTTCGGTTCGAGCTCGCTTAGGAGATTTGGATGGCATTTGTCTATTCAATTCGCTTAGGCAACGAGAAGCTCTTTAATGAGAAGGTTTCCACCATCGATAACGGATTCACTCAGAACCTTGTTTTCTTCATAACCGCTCAACCATTCAATGACTTCTCCCGCTACGTCAGAGTTGTCGCTAATGATGCGAAGAACGAATTCTTTGCCACCACCAAGCCCCAGCTTCCTTTGCCAGAGCGAGACATACTTCAATCCAAGCCCCGCCGTGAGTTTCTCAAGCGCCTCTGAAAGTCCCTCACGAAAGGGAGCATACTTCACATCGGGCTTTGAGAAATAGAACGTGAGCTCGGTGTGCTTTCCGACTGCATCGCCTGACGGGATCTCGCCTTGAGCAAACACCAGATTATATGCCGCGTACGAGTATCCTTCTAACTCCCCAACGTGTTTCCCATGTGCTGATGAATAGATACCGAGTCGATCCCGCACAATGTATTCAAGCACGTCGAGGTTCATTCCACCCCGCACAATGAAGGTTGACTCGAAAATGTCCTCGTGGCCTTTCGTCGTCGTAAATCCAAGCCCATCCAAATAGGTCCTGCCATTCTTCAGAAGCTTCTTCTCAAGCGGCTTCTTCGAACTGACAAGGTAGACTCTGCTTTCCACCGATCTCTCCAATCCAACCGGGACATGGGAATGAATCTGGGTCTTGAACCGTTCAAACGACTCTACAAGCATGCGCTGGACTTCTTCATTGTCCGAACTGATTGGAGTGTGGAGGAAATGGGAGAGGGCATTCTGAAGAGACTGCGATTCTCGCGACAACGTGTCCGCAAGATGCTTCGCGTACGCAGCGTTGATCTCCCGGCTTTCCTGTGCGATGCGCTCGTGCAACTCCTTCATTGTTTTCAAGTACTCATCCCTTGTCACTCCCGGACGCATCTGATGGAGTGCACAGTAGGCAATTGTGGGAATGGGAGTATCCAGCAGACTGTAAAGGCTCATGTCACTCACTCTCAGGTTCGTGGATGAATCTTCGGAAATTGCAGTGCGTCGGGCGCGTATCGCTGGTCCTTAATCAAGAGCCGCTGAATGACTTCCCCCTCGATTATCGTCCGATCGATGATCTCAGGAACGTCATGCACGGTGACGCCGCCATACCAAATGGCTTCGGGGTAGATCACCAGAGTCACTCCGTGCTCGCATGCGTCGAGGCAACCCGCATTGTTCGCGCGGACGGTTTTCGCGAGACCCCGCTTCTGAAGCTCTGCCTTGAAAAGATCCCGTACCTGGCCTGACCCCTTCTCAAGACAGCAACCCTTGGGGTGCCCCGCCGGCCGTTCGTTGATACAAACAAAGACGTGTCGTTGGTAGCGGCTCACACTCAGCCCTCGATCTTGGAGAAGAGATTAAACATTCCGTACAGGTGGTGTTCCTCGTGTCGCATGAGACCCTCCACAGCTCTTTCGATGGTGTAGTGTTTCATTTCCGGATGTTCCCCTTGAAGCCGCCACTGTTCATCCGTGAGCGTTTCGAGGAGCGAAGCAAGCGTTGTTCGTTGAACTTCGAATTCCTTAAGTCGCTTGGAGAAGTTCTCCGTGAGATGAAAGCCACTCTCCCTCGCCTCATCCGGCGAATAGGGGATGATCGCGGGTTTATCCTCGGTCAACATCCGGGCAATCCGTTCAAGGAACACATCCTGAACCTCGCACAGGTGCATCGTCAATTCATGGAGCGACCACTTCCCTTTGGCAGGACGTTCCTTTCGTCGTTCTTCGCTCACCCCAACCGTGAAGGTGCAAATCTCTTCTGCGTGAGCCTTCAGTCGTTGAATAAGTGCTTTACGGATGTTCATGTGTCCGGCAGTCGGTCTCTACTGCACCACGCTGATATTACCGAATACACGGGAAGCGGAAATCCGCAATCGTGCCTTCGCTGTCTGAAAATCAGGTGAACTGAAGTCCAACGAGGAAGACATGCCTTCCTTTCGCTGATCTCCGACTCGAATGCCACCAAAGGTCGTGCTGGCATAAACAGCGAACGCCATGGCTTTCGGAAGATGCAGTGTCGCATTGCCGAACGCGCCGTCAAGCACAAGTGAATGATCGCCTTCCGCAAGTTGAGCATTGAGAAGATCGATATCGGTATTGCCAAATTTCGTCGACACCGTCCCACCCGAGAATGATTTCGACTGAACCGCTATTGTGTAGTCACCGAAGACCGTTGATACCGAAAGCCGGTTTTCGTCGGAGCTTGGATACACAGTAGCCATTGCGCCGTCCACTCTCATCGATGATTCAACGCCTGTCCCGCGAGAAACAGAACGCCGCCTGAGCACACTGAGTCCCCAGATAATCAGCAGCACTGGCCAATATGTGTGGAGCAACTCGCCAACATCGGCAATATACATATTGTCCAGCAGCAGAAGCCCGCCAATGGCGATGAGAATGATGCCCCACCAAATACCACTTGACCTGTTCATGTTCGCGAAGGATCGTTAGTGAATATTGAAGTACTTCAAGACACCACTAAGGGGTTTCGTATTCAGGATGTCCTTCTTCTCCAGCCAGCCCTTGCGTGCCGTGCCGACACCAAAACGCACGTCATCCAACCCCTCGATGTTGTGTGCATCGGGATTGATCGCGATCATCACACCCTTCTCTGCTGCGTACTTGCACAGTCGCCAATCGAGGTCAAGCCGCAGCGGATGCGCGTTGATTTCAATGATCTTCCCGTAGTCGGCAGCGGCATTGATCACCTGAATCATGTCGAGAGGATATGCGTCCCGACTCAGCAGCAGTCTCCCCGTCGGATGACCAAGCATGGTGACGTACTTGGTCTTCAGTGCCTTGATGATCCGTTTGGTCATTTCAGCTTCCGTCATCTTGAAGCTGCTATGAATCGAAACAACAACATATTCAAACGAAGAGAGAACTTTGTCCGGCCAGTCAAGCTCCCCATTGGGAAGGATGTCGCACTCCGTTCCTTTGAACAGCCTGAATCCCTTGAGCCGCGCGTTCAACTCATCAATTTCTTTGAATTGCCGCTTGACCTTTTCTTCACTCAAGCCTCCGGCATACGCGGCTACTTTGCTGTGGTCGCCGATGCCGAGATACTCCCAGCCCAGTTTTCGTGCACCATCGGCCATCTCCTCCAGAGTGTTGACACCGTCGCTGTACTTGGTGTGGCAGTGGAACGTCCCCCGAATATCATTGTACTCTACGAGCCTTGGTAGCCCCTCTTCTTCTGCAGCCTCGATTTCGCCGGTGTTCTCACGAAGCTCAGGCGGAATGTAGTCGAGTTCGAGTGCTTTGTAGATGTCCGGTTCATCCTTGCACCTCACGATGCGCTTTGCCTTGCCTCTTTTCTCTTCGGTGCCAAGTTCTGAGAAGCCGTATTCATTCAGACTCCAGCCGTACTTCTTCGCTCTGGAGCGCATCTCGATATTGTGTTCCTTACTTCCAGTGAAGTAATTGAGAGTGAAAGGATATTCACTGTCGTCGACGATGCGCATGTCGCAATTGATTCCCGCTTTGAGCACCACGCTCGACTTCGTGTCCCCTTTTGCAATGACAGTCTCCACATCGAAATGCGATGTGAATGCATCCATCAATGCAGACCGGGCCGACTCCTTTGCACTCACAACAATGTCGATGTCCCCGATGACCTCCTTCTTCCTTCGCAGACTGCCGGCAATCTCCCCACGAATAACCTCTTTCCTAGTGATGACATCTTTGAACACCCGTTCGGCGGCTGAGACAGCTTTCGGGTAGATTGTCTTTTCACCGCGGGCTCTGAGCGCCTGAATCCCCTTCAGAATATTCTCTTGAGTCTTCTCTCCAAATCCCTCAACCGCGGAGAGTTTGTCCGACTTTGCAGCAGCTTCGAGCTCCGCAAGGCTCTTGATCTTCAACTTCTCATACAGAACTTTCACCTTCTTCGGACCCAACCCTTGGACGCGCAACATCTCCAATACGCCGTCCGGGATTCCCTTCCGAAGCTCATCGTAGTCCTTGGATTCTCCTTGCTGGACCAAATCGCTAATGACTAGGGCAATCTTCTCGCCAATCCCATCAATCTCACGTATTCCTCCACTTTCCACAAGTCCAGCAATGTCGCTGGTAAGCCCTTCCACGGCTCGGGATGCGTTGTGGAATGCTCTGGACTTGAATGGATTTGCCCCCTGGAGTTCGAGAAGCGTCCCCATTTCATCAAGGATCTCTGCAATCGCCTTCTTATCCATGAAGTCTTGAGGAGGAAATGAACACGAACGAAGATTGTGACCGGACAAAGGTAACGAAAGCCGTGTTGAGATTCAACAAAGAGATTGAGAGACAAGAAGCATTCCAAGCACGAAACGGGGTTTTTGGGGATGGAGTATCGAGTCGAGAGTTAAGCTGCAACCGTCTCGGAATCTTTCGGTATGATTCCGCCTGGAGGACTATAGTGCTCGAGAAACCGGGTAAGGTGTTCGAGAATTGATTCCGCTTCGGTGAATTGCATCAACTCCATCCGGATTCTTGAGACGTGTGGGAGGCCGCGTAGAAAACCGGAATAGTGCTTTCGGAGCTCGATGACGCCCGAACGCTCCCCTTTGAATTCCACCGAAAGTTTCAGATGCTCTTTAAGAAGGTTCACACGGTCTTCAACGGTGGGCTCGGGAAGCAGACTGCCGGTTGCCAAAAAGTGTTTGGCCTGCCGGAAGATCCAAGGGTTCAATACCGCTCCTCTGCCGAGCATAACAGCATCAGCGCCGGTAGCATCAAACACACCCTTCACGTTCTGAGGTGTCACGATGTCTCCGTTGACGATCACTGGAATAGAGACCGCCTCCTTGATCCTCGGTATCCAACTGTAGTCGACCTCTCCTTTGTGCCCCTGATCTCTGGTCCGGCAATGGACTGTCAAGGCCTTGATTCCCACGGTCTCGCACATCCTCGCTACATCCACAATGCGAATACTGTTCTTGTCCCAGCCGAGCCTTGTCTTCAGAGTAACCGGGGTTTTGACTGCATTGACGACAGTGGAGGCAATCTTCTCCATCTTGGGAAGGTCCCGCAACAATCCGGCGCCGGCACCCCGCATTGCAACGTCCTTCACCCAACAGCCGCAGTTGATGTCGATGAGGTCTGGATGGAAACTCTCCGCAAGCTGCGCAGCGCCTGCCATTGAAGAGATCTCACCTCCGTATATCTGGATGCCGATAGGACGCTCTTCTTCCCAAAAGGTCATCTTGTGCTGGGTCTTCTTCGACCCTCGGACAAGGCCTTCGGAGTTCACGAACTCGGTGTAGACAATGTCCGCCCCCAACCGTTTGCAGATAACGCGGAACGGAAGATCCGTAACGTCTTCCATCGGGGCGAGAAGAATGCCATTGTGTAAGTCGATGTTTCCGATCTTCATGCACACAAGATACCCAAAACACTTCCGAGATACAACGGTGATTCTTGAAACTCGTCGACACTTTCCGTATGTTGAAGGTAGAAACTGGTGATTGAATTGATGAGAGGAGCAATGCGAGTGCTGATCGAACCGCGGAAGATTGTTTTAGCGGTGAGCATTGTGGCTTTCGTTCTTTCGTGCAAAGACGAGAACCCGCAGGGACCAGATATCGTCTTTCCCTCATCAAACGTAAGCTACTCACAGCACGTCCAGCCACTCTTCAACCAAGCGTGTACATTCGCTGGTTGCCATGATGACGGGCAACATCAAAGTCCTCTCAAACTTACCTCATGGGCAAATACGGTGATGATGGTTCCAGGCATCGTTGTAAGCGGGCGACCTGACCAGAGCATCCTGGTTTCCAAAATCCAGGGAAGCCTCGGCCAGCGAATGCCCCCAAATACCAATCCACTGAACCAGAACCAGATCAACGGAATCAGAACGTGGATTGCAGATTCAGCGAAGAACAACTGAGCTTGATGCGGAGACAGATTCAAGCGGCGGTCCACTCTTATACATCACGACGGACCCACCACTCAAGTCCTTCGTTCAAGCTTTTGAAAGGAAGTCAAGCACAGTAGAGTTGTAAAGGTTAGGGTTCTGGCTGTGCATGCTATGCGATGCACCAGCGATGATGAGATGTGGTGCTCCCGGCAAACAACGTAGAAGCTGTTCTGTAATCAGATGAAACATCCTCGGACTTGTCTCGCCGGAGAGCAGAAGCACCGGCACTTTGAGTCCACGGACTTCATCAAATGTCAGCGGTGTGAAATAC
>DPLS01000042.1 GCA_003541875.1 Bacteroidota bacterium
ATATTCGATGTGAATGGACTTGATCCCTCAACCATGCCGAGTACGGGCCCACGGGAACCCAAACTTTCATCAAGAGCGAACAGTGAGGCAGACACCTCCCCTGCAAAAAGGCAAAGGACGGTCGTCTAGTACCGTCCTTTGGGTTCTGAGTCACCAACAATGATCCTACTTGCCCATCTTCTTGAGAATAGTTTCCATTTCGTCCATCACACGATTCATCGCTTTCATCGTCAGTTCAAGTGGCTGCGAGGTTGTCATGTCGACACCGGCCTTCTTCAGAAGGTTGATTGCATAGTCCGAGCTTCCCGACGAAAGGAAATCCAGGTACTTCTTCGTGGCAACCTTGTCACCCGCGAGAACCTGTTCGGCGAGAGCGGCTGAAGCGGTGAACGCAGTGGCGTATTGGTACACATAGAAGTTATAGTAGAAATGCGGAATGTTCATCCACTCCGATTTGATTTCATCGTCAACAATGCACACTCCTTTGTCGTGGCCGTAATACTTCCTAGTAATTTCCGCGTAGAGGGAGTTCAGTTTGTCACCGGTGAGAGACTCACCTTTTTCGGCCATCTCGTGCATGCGCATCTCAAACTCTGCAAACTGCGTCTGCCGGAACACCTTGCCTTTGATGCCTTCCAGATAATTGCCAAGGAGTGAAAGGCGCACATTGTCGTCTTTGATCGACTTCAGCATGTGGTCAATCAGCAAAGCCTCGTTAAATGTCGAGGCGACTTCTGCAACAAAGGTCGGGTAGTCGGCGGTTGGATATGGTTGATTCTTGTTGGAGAGATAGCTTTGCATTGTGTGGCCGAGTTCATGGGCCAGCGTGGTCATGTCATCATACTTGCTGTTGTAGTTCAGCAGCATATATGGATGAACGTCATAAGCTCCACCGTTCGAGTAGGCGCCAGCACGTTTGCCATCGTTTGGATACAGATCGATCCAGCGCTCGTTCAACGCTTTCCTGATAGTGGAGGTGTATTCAGAACCAAGTGGTGCCAGGGCTGCGGTGATGTGGGTCTCCGCCTCCTCGATCGGATAATTCAGATCAACATTGGAGAGCAACGGCGAATAGAGATCATAGTAATGCAACGTATCCACACCCATGATGCGCTTGCGAAGATTCAGATAGCGATGAAATGTGCCGAGATTCTTGTTGACGTTCTCGACAAGACTGTGATACACCTGCGCGGGAATGTTGCTCCCGTCCACAGATCGTTCGAGACTGGAGTTATACGTCCGCGCCCGTGCATAGAACATGTTCTTCTTCACTTCCGCGTAGAGCTGGGTTCCGAATGTTCCTTTGTACCGGTTCAACTGGCTGAAGAACGCGGCAAACACCTTTTTCCGGTCCTCCCTGTTGGGCACAGCACGGTAGAGATTGAACGCCGCCTTGTCCAGTTTCACCGTCTTCCCATCGCTCAGCGTCACTTCAGGAAAAGGGAACTCGGCATTTGAGAAGATGCCGTTGATGCTGGAAGCAGCATCAGACACGAGGCTTGCATCCGCGAGGATCTTCTCTTCGCCCTCTGTTCCCGTATGGGCTTTTCGGCGTTGTAGATCATCGAGGTACTGTCGGTACACGCCAAGCTTCGTTTCTTTCTTCAGAAACGCAGCGAGTTTTGATTTGTCCATCTTCAGAATTTCGGGTTCAATAAACGCCGTCTTCGCGCCGAAGTCCGCGCCAACCTGCCGGATTTCCTGAGTGAGGGCAAGATGTGCCGCATCCCGCGTATCCTGATCGGAAAGCATGCTCGCATACACAAACAGGCGGGCATAATCTTTGGTCAGCTTTGTATTGAAATCCAGACACGCCAACAGTTCTTTCGCGGAGGACGCAAGTTTGCCCTTGAACTGCCCAACTTTTGGTATCTCAGCGTTAAGCTGATCCTTTGCCTTCTTCCAAGCATCGTCTGACGGATAGATGTCGGCGAGATTCCACTTGTACTTATCGGGAATCCTATTGCGGTCGCGTTCCTGAGCATACGATACAACCGCTATGGCAAGCAAGAACACCATAATGTGTGAACAGGTAATTCGAGGCATAGTTCTCCTTGATTTGGTGTGAGAGTTGGTGACACTCCTGGGTAGTTCTAATACGGGATTGGACATGCGAGGTTGCGGGGACGTGGCAATCACTTCTTCGTTCTTGAGAGGATGTGTTCCATTTCGTCCATCACGCGATTCATCTTCCTCATCGTCAGTTCAAACGGAACCGATGTGGTCATGTCAACACCGGCTCTCTTCAACAGATCGATCGGGTAGTCAGACCCCCCTGACGAAAGCAACGTCAGGTAGCGTTTCGTCGCGTCCACGTCGCCCGCCAAGATCAACTCGGAGATTGCTGCAGATGCCGTGAACGATGTGGCGTACTGATACACATAGAAGTTGTAGTAGAAGTGAGGGATGTTTGCCCATTCACACTTGACCTCATCGTCGACAATGCAGACACCCTGTTCGTGACCGTAGTACCGCTTGTTGATTGCGTCATACAGCTCACTCAATACATCACCCGTCAGCGCTTCACCTTTCTCTACCTTCTCATGAATGCGCCATTCGAACTCGGCAAATTGCGTTTGGCGAAACACCGTTCCGCGAATACCGTCAAGCGCGTTTCCGAGCAACGAAAGGCGAATACCATCGTCCTGAATCGTCTTCAGCATGTAGTCCATCAGAAGCGCTTCATTCAACGTTGAAGCTACCTCGGCAACAAAAATCGAGTAGTCGGCTGTGGCATACGGTTGGTTCTTATTTGAAAGGTAGCTGTGCATCGTATGACCAAGCTCATGCGTCAGCGTGCTGACATCATCGTACTTGCCGTTGTAGTTCAAGAGCATGTACGGATGGACATCATAGACCGCTCCATTCGAGTAGGCCCCCGAACGCTTACCTTCATTTGGGAACACATCCAGCCACCGCTCTGCAAATCCTTTCCTTGCAACTGCGATGTATTCATCCCCCAGAGGAGCAAGCGATGCCAACACGTGATTTTGAGACTCTTCGATTGTGTATTTCAGATCGACATCTGCCACCACAGGACAATAGAGGTCATAGTAGTGAAGTTTTTCCACCCCCAGCATCCTCTGACGGAGCTTGAGATAACGATGGAAAGTGCCGAGATGCGCGTTGACATTGTCGATGAGACCCTGGTACACGACAAGCGGAATATTGCTGCCGTCCAATGCTCGTTCAAGACTTGACTTGTATTTTCTTGACCGCGTATAGAACAGATTCTTCTTCACTTCTGCATAGAGTTGGGTTCCAAA
>DPLS01000221.1:0-857 GCA_003541875.1 Bacteroidota bacterium
ACATTTTCAAACAGCTCCTTGGCGCGGGAGCGCGTCCCTGTTTTGCCAATGCGTTCCCTCAAAGGTTTTTTGACTACATGAACCGACATCGCACACGCATGACTGTCACCACGCTTTCTTGTACGATGTCGGGGGTCCCGCTTCTGAATGCTCAGGACCTTCGAGAGGGGAATGGGATTTCTGCTGACATCACAAGCGCCGGGTGGAGAGAGCTTGGCTATCCGGACGTTCCCATGATTGAACCTGCCGAGGCAGGTCGCCGGCTCGTCGAACTTACATCCAAACATGATTTCGTTCTCTTTGAGTACTGGAAGACCGACCATGCAGGACACTCGGCGAGTTTCGCCGAGGCTGTCGAAGTGCTCGAACGATTTGACGGAATGCTCGCGGCAATCATCGAGACTCTTGACACCCGATCCACAATGCTGCTCGTAACCAGCGACCACGGGAACGTCGAAGACATGTCAGTGAAGACTCACACGCGCAACCCCGTCCCGGCAATTCTCTTTGGTCGTGGGCATGACTCATTCGCGGAACGGCTCCACCCCACACCATCAGATGGATCTGACCTCACGCGGGTGATGCCGTTGTTGATGGAGCACATTACCGAGCGCCAATGAGGTTTTCTGCGGTAGGTTCCTTCTCTTGAATTGATTCTTCAATGTGGGATGCTCGCTCATGAGCGCCTTCAAGCTTGCCATTTCGCCCGCGCTTCGGGTCTCGCTGGTTTTTGTCCTGGGGATTCTCGTGAGCCGATGGCTTGCATTGCCTCTCTGGCTCCTTGCTCCGTTGTTTGTCGCCAGCGTTTTTGCAGCATGCCTGGGGTTCCTCTATTCACGCCATTACTCTTCACTCGG
>DPLS01000221.1:1208-3712 GCA_003541875.1 Bacteroidota bacterium
CCGACAGTCTTGTTGGTCGTGAGGTTCTGCTGGTTGGGACGATTGACGATCCTCCCCATGTAACAAGCAGTGGCACTCGATTTGGTGTGAAGGGCCGCGCAGTCAAGCTCGGTTCTGTTATGGTGCGGATTGATGAAAATGTCCGCGTTTCGTTTACGAGACCTCGGAGCGACTCCGTGACACTCCCATTGCACTATGGCATGACACTGGCATTGCAGGGAAAGATCTCACGTCCATCAGACTCACGCAACCCCGGAGAGTTCAGCGAAAAACAGTACTACGAAGCCAACGGGATAACCTTATTCATGCTGGTGCGAGGAGGGGCGAACGTTGTGGTTCTGGATTCTACGCGTGGCTCGTGGATTATGAAGAGCATTGTTGTTCCCGCTTACGAATACACGATCCGCGTCATTGACGCGAACACAGGAGGCGAAGCGAAAGAGTTCCTTAAAGGGTTGTTGATTGGTGAGCGGAGCGGCATTTCCGCTCCAACCCGTGTGGCATTCACAAACTCGGGAGTGGCGCACGTGCTCGCGGTATCGGGCTCAAACGTGGTTGTTGTTGCTGCGGTCTTCTTCTTCCTCTTCGGGCTTCTCCGATTCCCAAAGTGGGCTGTTGTTGTCTCCAGCATCGTGGCGCTGATCTTTTACATGCTCGTCACGGGGAGCCAGCCACCTGTCGTGCGAGCCACAATTGTATCCTCCATCTTTCTCCTCGGCAGTCTGATTCAGGTGAGAGCCAACCCGTACAACTCACTTGGCGTTGCTGCTCTCACAATCCTATCTGTCGATGCCCGACAACTTTTCGACGTTGGGTTCCAGCTCTCATTCGTTGCAGTGTTGTCGATCGTCTATCTCTATCCGAAAATGAATGGATGGATTTCTCGGTTTCGGTCTGACACCATCATCCGCAGGGCGGTCGTGTGGACACTGCGTGTTTGTGCCGTGTCAGTGGCAGCCTCGCTGGGTACGCTGCCACTAACGGCGGTCTACTTTGGCAAAGTCTCACTCATCGGATTGCTTGCCAACATTTTTGTTATTCCCGCTGTTGGAGCGAGCGTGATACTCGGATTTGTTACACTCATGGTCAACACCTTCAGCCCCTGGGTTGCCGCGGCGTATGCAGCCGTCAATCAACTTTTACTTGACGTGACCTTGTGGATCATCCGCATTGCAGGTGCAGCGCCTTTGGCGTTCATGGACACATCCCGATTTCTTGCTGTGTACTCGTTGCCATTCTATCTGGCGTTGTTTCTGCTTTTCAATCTCGACAACCGAGATGTAGCGAAGAGGTTTTTCGTCATGCTTCTCGTGTCATTGAACCTCGCAGTCTTCATACCACCTTCGACGGCAGTGGCGGCGAGTCCGGGTAAACTTCGGGTGGCTTTTCTTGATGTTGGGCAGGGTGACGGAGCTGTGGTCGAACTGCCGGATGGTAGAGTGATGGTAATCGATGCCGGACCGAGAAGTGACGCGTACAATGCTGGGGATCGTGTCGTTGCTCCGTTTCTCCGACGACGAGGGATCTCGAACATTGATCTTCTAGTAGTCTCGCATCCAGACGATGATCATCTCGGCGGTGTACCGTATCTCCTGGAACACTTTGAAGTGAAAGAAGTAATGGAGAGTGGTCAACCAACAAACTCGCGGCTCTACAGAGATTACAGTGCTGATCTTGTCGAAGAACGATGTCAGATAGATACTGCGCGCAGTGGGATGGCTATGATGGGGTTTTGCAACATGCGATTGTACGTTCTTTCGCCGGGACCAGAATTCATAGAGAGCGACACAACCGTCCGCCATCTGAATCTGAATAGGACTTCTGTTGTACTGCGAATGCAGTATGGTGACGTATCATTTCTGTTCACTGGTGACGCCGAAACTGAAGCTGAAGAGGAAATGATATCTCGGTACGGTCCCTTTTTGAAAAGTACGCTGCTCAAGGTGGGTCACCATGGCAGCAGGACAAGCAGCACAGAGGAGTTTCTTGATGTCGTGCAGCCACAATATGCGGTCATCTCAGTGGGACGCTACAACAGGTTTGGACATCCTTCTCCTGAGGTTCTCACTCGGCTCAGTGGACTGGATGCTGAAATCTCCCGGACGGATGAGGAAGGAGCCATCATCTTTGAAAGTGATGGGAAGACATTGACGAGAGTGGATTGGAGATGACCGTGGTGCATCACGTTTCTACAGAGGCTGTCCAAGAAGCAAGTAACGAGTCATTGCGAGGAGCGCAGCGACGAAGCAATCTGAACACAAAAGAGAGATTGCTACACCCTGAGAAACGGGTTCGCAATGACATCTGTTTCCCATGCAACACTCTCCGCCCAACAACTCCATCGAGTTTCGTCGGCGTTGCTGTTTATTGGAGTCAGCGCGAACACTGCTGCTGGCGGCCAACATATTACCGGACTAAAACGTCCTTAAGGAAAACCCACACCGCATTGAGTTTTCCGTGTGTTGACATTCGTTTACGGCTTAGTTAGCTTTGCACCAGACAAA
>DPLS01000425.1:0-468 GCA_003541875.1 Bacteroidota bacterium
ATGTTCGTCGGCTTTGTCGTGCTTTCCGCCTTCGGGATCACGCTCAACATGGTGGTGCTCTTCTCTCTCGTGTTGGTGCTCGGCATCCTCGTTGACGACGCAATTGTCGTGATCGAGAATATCTACCGTCACCAGCAAGAGTATGACGAGCCCCCAGCGGTTGCGGCAAAGAAGGCGGCAGGGGAGGTCTTCGTGCCCGTCCTGACATCGACGGTCACGACGCTGTCAGCGTTCTTCCCGCTTCTGGTGTGGCCTGGGATTGTCGGGTCGTTCATGAAATTCTTCCCGATCACCCTGATCATCACGCTGACCGCATCGCTCTTTGTCGCTTATGTGATCAGTCCTGTGCAGGGCGCACAGTGGATCAACTACAAACGCGAGATCAAGAAAGCAAAGTACAACCTTGAGCATCCGCACTGGTACCGGAAGTACAATCCCTTTACGATTCTCTACCACGAGGTGGACAAT
>DPLS01000425.1:836-3972 GCA_003541875.1 Bacteroidota bacterium
TTTATCATGGTCCTCTTCGGGTTCTTCAATAAAGGCGTGGAGTTTTTCCCGAATACGGAGCCGTCGCAGATCACCGTGACCATCGAGATGCCGTCGGGGACATCGCTCGACGTGACGAATAGCCTCTCCCGGGTTGTCGAAGAAAGGTTGAGAACCATCCCCGGAAGGAAGGATGTGGAATATGTTGCCTCCAGCATCGGCACGTCCAATAACCCCTTCGATATCGGGGGGCAGGGGACGACGAACAAGGGGAGTGTAGCAATAAATTTCTATGAGAAGATCAAAAGGGAACAGAGCACGTTCGAGACCCTCGAAGAAGTTCGGAAGACCACCGTCGGCCTGGCCGGGGGGGAACTGCGGGTCGCGAAACAACAGATGGGCCCGCCGGTGGGCTCCCCGGTCAGCATCGAGATCTCAGGTGAGGATTACCCTCAGCTCGTTGCGCTCAGCACGATGATGCGGGGGAAGATCAAGGAGGTCCCCGGTCTGGTCGATCTCAAGGATGACTACAACGCCGGTCGTCCGGAGGTGCAGGTGGTGATTGATCGGGAGAAAGCGGGACTGTTCTATACCAGCACTGGCCAGATTGCCTCAACGGTACGGGCCGCTATTGCCGGTGTCGAAGCGTCCAAATACCGCGTCGGTGAGGACGAATACAAGATTCGTGTGCGACTGCAGGAAGATCAGCGGGTGGCGATGGAGGATCTTGAGAACCTCCACATTACGTTCATGAACAGGCGCGGACAACTCCTGTCGATACCACTGACGTCCGTTGCTACCATCAGCAGGTCGACTGCGGTCACCGACATCAAACGGAAGGACCAAAAACGGGTTGTGACGATTACGGGGGAAGTTGAAGGGCGTGTCGCGTCGGAGGTACTCAACGATGTCCGCGGGCGCCTAGCGAATATCGACATCCCCGCCGGATACAGCGTGAAGTTCACCGGGTCTCAGGAAGAGCAACAGAAGGCGGCGGACTTCCTCAGCAATGCGTTCGTGATTACGATGCTCCTCGTGTTCCTGATCATGGTGAGCGAGTTCAATTCGCTGAAAGTCCCGTTTGTCATCATGTTGTCGGTCCTGCTCTCGTTGATCGGAGTGCTGTTTGGCCTCCTCGTGACACGCACGCCGTTCAGCGTGATGATGACCGGCGTGGGGATCGTGTCGCTGGGAGGGATCGTCGTGCGTAACGGCATTGTGCTCCTGGATTTCGTCAAGCACAAGCATCGTGAAGGGGGAATGAAACTCGATGATGCGCTCCTCGAGGCGGGAAGGATCCGTCTCCGTCCGGTCCTGCTCACCGCCACCGCCACCGTACTCGGCGTGCTCCCTATGGCCACCGGCATCGACTTCGACTGGCGTGAATTTCATTTTGTGATTGGTGCCGAGAGCGCCGGTTTCTGGCGGCCGCTCGCGGTGGCAATTATCTTCGGGCTGACAATCTCAACATTCCTCACACTCGTGGTGGTGCCGACGGTCTACTCTCTCCTGGATGAGTGGGAGGGACGGCTGAAGACGAGGTTTGCGCGAACGTTTGGGAAGAAGGAGCTTTAGTAGGTGAAAATATCGAAGACACCACCTGATGGAAAATACGGTAGGTTGCTGAAGTTGCAGCAGTCGTCCATGAGAATGAGTCTCTTTGAAAAGAGCGAGTGCTTCAGAGCGTTCCTTCTTTTGGTGGGTGTCGATGGACAGATAGCAAGCGACGAACGGCAGGTTCTCCTCACAATCGGGAAGAAACTTGATTTTGAGTATCGTTTTTGTGAGACTGCCATCGACGATCTGCTGGAGAACCGGTTCATAAGCAGTGATCCTCCTATCTTCTCGAGAAAGGAGATCGCAGAAAGTTTTCTTCGAGATGGCATCAGGATAGCATTTCTCGACGACCAACTCCATCCCAATGAAGCGGACTGGCTTGCGCGTATCGCTCAACGCAACGGACTGTCCGTTGACTGGATAGGAACAGAGATTGCTGCGCTTCAAAAGAGGAGACAACCGATATCTTGCGAGGAGACTATGGAGATTGAGAAGCACATCTAGCTACTCGACACTCCAATTCGACGTTTGAAAATCGTCTTCGTCGTCCACAATGAAGAGACCTCTTGCAGTGCTGGAGCAGAGTCGGTTCGTATCGTTGAAGCGATGGAACAACCGTTCAAGCTCGATCGAGTGCTTCTCGTACGGCACTCAGCACTTCCGGAACCTTGTATGGTTTCTGTACGATGTTCATGGCACCAGCCTCCAGCAGCAGTTCCCTTTTGGCTTCTTCAATGAAGCCCGTGCAGAAAACGACCTTGGCTTTCGGGTCGATCTTTCTGATTGCAGCGAATACCTGCTCCCCACCGAGCTTTGGCAGCCCGATGTCCGATAGGACGAGGTCGATGGAGTTGGCGTGCGCCTTGAACATCGCAATTCCTTCCTCTCCGTCACCCGCATCGATCACGCTATAGCCTGCCCGTACCAGGAATTCCGTCAACAAATCGCGCAGCAAGATTTCATCTTCTACGAGTAGTATCGTCTCCCCGCGGCCTCTTGCGTGTTCGACCTGATCTGATGAGTCCTTGATGACCTGATGTTCTATCGCAGGGAGGAACACATGGAAGGTCGAGCCGATGTTCTCCCTGCTTTCGACGTCGATGACTCCGTTGTGGGCCGTTACGATCCCATGGACAATGGAGAGTCCAAGCCCTGTCCCTTTGCCTATTCCCTTGGTTGTGAAGAAGGGATCGAAAATGCGGAGTCGGAACTCTTCGGGAATACCTATGCCATCGTCAGCGATCGTGAGTTGAACATAATGCGCTGCAGCGTTCCATCCATATTTCTCCTCGACAAGTCGACCGGATGCAGGCTGCAACGAGATGACGATTCTGCCCCCCGGGGGTCTGTCAGTGCGTGCGAGAATTGCATCGCGGGCGTTGATGCACATATTGAGAATCATCTGATGAATCTGTCCTCCATCTGCCAAGACCAACCCATGTTGCACGTTGATGATGATGTCGATGAGAACAGTCTTCGGGAAAGAGTGCTCCAGGAACTTCTTTGCCTCGAGGACGGTCTGTGATAACGAGACCGGGACGAGTTTCGAAGCCTCGGCCCGGGAGAATTGAAGGAGTTGCTTTGCAATTGCAGCCCCCCG
>DPLS01000425.1:4291-7729 GCA_003541875.1 Bacteroidota bacterium
GAGGCGGTGAGGACTACCCCCATCACGTTGTTGAAGTCGTGTGCGATTCCGCTTGCGAGTTGGCCGACCGCCTCCATTTTCTGCGAATGAAGTAGTTGTTCTTCGAGCTTCTTTCGTTCCGTGTTGTCAAAAACGTAGCCTTTGAGTTCAACAAGATTTCCAGCCACGTCAAATGATCCTATGACCGTTACAATCACGTAGACTGGCCGGCCATCAGCGCGACGAAGTTCCATTTCATAGTACTCTATTTTTCTCTTCGCGCGCAACAGTTCAAGGTATGCCTGTCGCACGGCAGGATCCGGATAGAGCATGCCGGTGTTTGTGCCAAGAGCGTGTTCAAGGGAGGTGAATCCAAAGATCTTAAGGAACGCCGGATTGCACGACACAAGTTGTCCGTTGGCTTTCGACACAAAATCTCCGGTAAGGTCTTCCTCAAAGAACTGCCTGTATCGTTCTTCACTCTCCCGCAGGGACTGTTCGGCCCTCTTGCGTTTCTCCTCAGTCTCCCTACGGTCGGTAATATCACGGAGGATAACCGTGAAGAGCTTTTTGCCGTTCACCTGTGCGAGTGAGATAGCTGCCTCGATCGGAAACTCCTGGCCGTTGGAGCGAGCGGCGGAGAGTGATTGGAGCCTTCCCATGGATCTGGTAGTACTGCCTGTTTCCCCAAACTTCTGGATGTGCATGTGATGTTGAGACTGGAAACGCTCAGGGATGAATCTGTCAATGGATTGTCCGACCGCATCGGAGGATGAACACTGGAACATTTCTTCTGCCGCTCGATTGAACAGGATAATCCTCTGGCCTTCGTCCACTGTGATGATGGCATCCATCGCCGTGTCGATGATGCTGGCGAGTTGAGCTTGAGTTTCCCGCAGCTCCTGCATCACCGAGTCGCTACTGTCTTGCTTGCTCATTACCCTTCGGAGACTTCCTTTTGGTTGTGGCGCGTGCTGTTGGGCATCTGGGAACATTTTCTAACCAGGCTGTCACCCTGCAATCGTGCGCCGTCAAGATACGTTGGCAGAGAATGAGTTGCAAGGGCCACTCGGAGCCGTTCGTCCCTCCAAGCTCATATCTCAAAAACGGAAGAGGCAAGCACGACTCGCTTGCCTCTGCAGTTGGACCTTCTGCTATGTTGCACGCATGGTGCAGACGGCGTGCTATGTTCTCTCAACCACTACTGCTGTGCCATACGCCAGCACCTCCGCCACTCCCGACATGATCTCATTAGCATCATAACGCATCCCGACAATCGCATTGGCACCCACCTCCTGAGCGTGCTGCAGCATGATCTCGAAGGCTTCCTTTCGTGCCCGCTCGCAGAGTTCCTGGAGGAGTGATATGTTTCCCCCAAAGAGAATCTGAAACGCAGCACCGATGTTGCCGATGATGGAACGTGAGCGAACAGTAATACCGCGCACCACACCGATGTTTCGCACAATACGATACCCATCGAGTGTGAACGCCGTCGTCACAAGTGTTGGATTGATTGGTACCATGGTGTTGTCTCCGAAAGTATAGTGGCGACATTCGCGTCGCCACTATGATGTGTCCTGAATGTGTGTTTGAATCGTTTATGTTACTTGAACTTGATGGAGCTGATGACCTTCTCGTAGGCGGCAAGATACTCTGTCCGCTGGGGCTTGAACCAGTCCATGGTGATGCGTACCACCTTGTCGTTCTTCACGGTGAAATACACGCGTCGTTCAACATCTTTGGTCGCGGAGAGCGTCACGGTCATCGCGGGCTGGCCACCCACAGTCGCCTTGCCTGCAGTTGCGCCTTTGTATCTTCCCCTATTCTGATCGAATACCTTCTCCAGCGAAAGTCCCTGCGCACCGAAAACGTCAAACAGGATGTTGCAATCCTGGCGCTTGTCGCTCCTGAATCCGGCAACGATCTCATTCTTGCCTTTCGGGGGATTGGTGAAGTTGAAGTTGTCTGGATACTGGAAGGTGAACATCTTGGCATCATATTCAGCAAACGTCTCCGATGGAAGCGTTTCGTCGCGTCCCTTCTCCGGAGCCTTGGGGAGTTGGAACGATTTCAGTGTTGCGTCGAAGACCGCTGCGTATGCATTGTAGTGATCACCGAATCCAGCAAAGCTGAGATCGTACAATGTGGAATCGACAGGGATGAAGATATGGTGGCCGTTGATGACATTCTTGTTGCCGTAGTTGGCCGAGAACGCGGTCTTCGTCGCTTCCTTTCCCGCCACCGTGACCACTTGGTCTGCCTGGAGTTGGTAGAACTCGGCGGTCCGCTCCTCTCTCCACTTCTTGATCGCATCAACCGGGTTCGGTGACTTTGTCACGGTGACTGCGATTTCGACGCCGATTGTCCCAGCGCCAGTCGGGTCAAGGAACTTTTTGTCAACCTCGGCTGCATTGTAAAATGCTGCGCGGCCCACCTGTGCATTCACAACCCATCCTTTGGGATGCTGAATCTGGAAGCCAACGGCAGGATCTTTGTACATTTCCATCTCGCCCACCGCAACAGGCTCTATTTTCTTCTGACCGCCGCAGCCGCCGAGCAGCATGAAGGTGCAGACCAGGCCAGCGAGGAATCTGAGTGTTGTCTTCATCGTGTAACCCCATATGATGTATGAAATGATAGTGAAGTGTTCAAATCTCGTTGGGAGCATCATCCTTTTGGGACAACGGTATCGTACCATGTTTTCTTCTCACGTACTCCAACTTCGTCAATGTGTACGTGCTTCGTTTCAGTGTATTCCTTCAATCCATCGATGCCGAACTCGCGTCCGATGCCGCTTTGTTTGTATCCGCCAAACGGCGCCCGTTCGCTCAAGAGATGCCATTCGTTGATCCACACTGTCCCGGTGCGGAGTTGACGTGCAACGTTCATTGCCTTCTCAGCATCCTTAGACCACACGCCTCCCCCAAGTCCGTACACCGAATCGTTTGCCATGCGGACGGCTTCCTCCACCGTCTTGTACCGAATAACCGAGAGCACCGGACCAAAGATCTCTTCCTGGGCAATAGTCGACTTGTTATCGACGTGATCGAAGATGGTCGGCTCAACGAAGAAACCGCTTGCACACTCGGGCGAAGTGGGGACGCCACCACCATACACCAATCGGGCTCCCGACGTTTTTCCCTGATTGATGTATCCCAGTACAGCTTCTTGTTGCTTCCGTGAGATCAGAGGGCCGAGATCAGTCTCTTGTTTCATCGGGTCGCCGACTTTCATCTTCCGGGTCTTCTCAATCATCCTCTGAATGAACTCTTCCGCGAGAGATTCGGGAAGGAATAGCCTGGTTCCGGCTTCGCAGCACTGGCCCTGATGATAGAAGATCGCGTACAACGCCCCATCGACGGCCACAGACAAGTCGGCATCATCCAGCACAATGTTTGCAGATTTGCCGCCGCATTCCAGAGTTACTTTCTTCAGCGTTCCTGCCGCCGCGCGCATGAT
>DPLS01000331.1:0-1575 GCA_003541875.1 Bacteroidota bacterium
TCTCGGGGAAGCGGATTTTCTTCACTCCCATTTCCTTCTGGAGCCACTGCACTACCTTTTGTGCTTCAGGTGTGCCTGCCTTCCACTCGATTCCCGCGTAGATGTCTTCAGTGTTCTCTCGGAAGATCACCATGTCGATCATTTCCGGATGCTTCACCGGGGAAGGGACGCCTTCGAAGTACTGAACTGGGCGCAAGCAAACATAGAGGTCGAGCATCTGTCGAAGTGCCACATTGATTGAACGTATTCCTCCGCCCACGGGTGTTGTCAACGGTCCCTTTATTGCCACGACATAATCTCTTACGGCTTCAAGTGTGTCCTCAGGAAGCCATGTTCCTTCGCCGTAGACCTTGTTCGCCTTTTCACCTGCGTACACTTCAAACCATACAATCTTTCGCTCACCTCGATATGCCTTGGCTACTGCCGCGTCCAGCACTCGTTGAGATGCGTGCCAGATATCGGGTCCGGTTCCATCGCCTTCAATGAAGGGGATGATGGGGTCATTGGGAACATTGACTCTGCCTCCCCCGACTGTAATCTTGTGCCCTTGAGTTGGCGGTGTTAGCCTAACGTAACTTGCCATGTCTAGCTCTCCTTGTCAGTGAGGTGGTGTTGGATCTGTTCGCGAATCCTGGCTCCAACTTCCGCGAGCATTCCATCTTCGTAGGATTTTAGTTGAAGCACAAACCTGATGTTGTCGTTCGGGTATCGGGGCGTAATGTGCATATGAAAATGAAAAACCGCCTGCCCTGCGACCCTTCCATTATTGGAGAAGATGTTGAAACCGTCCAGGTGGAAGCCCTCCACAATTGCCCGGGCCAAGATTTGGGTTGCGTGCAAGACGTCGTGCAAATCATCTTCCGGGATGGAGAGAAAATCACGACAGTGTTTCTTCGGTATCACCAGTGCGTGACCAAAGTGGATCGGGTTGATATCAAGAATGGCAATGACCTTCTCATTCTCATAGAGGACTTCGGCCGGGAGTTCGTGCCGGATTATATTGCAGAATACACAATCCACAGTCTATTCTTCTCTGGTTGTAAAAAGCATGCTCAAAGTTCTGGATACTCTTTCACTTCAAACTGATGGGTAGGGGCTCGCACGGGACTGATCGAATAAGGAAGGCTTAATGCGTAGGGCGCCTCATTCTTCGCTAACCACATCGAGCAGCGCTAATTTTACACCAAACTAAGAAAAAGTGACGGCAATGTCAACGTGCGAAAGACGTTACAAGGCATTCCTTCATCCAAGTTCATCTGCTATTCTTGCATTTCAGACGCGTAGTCCATATATTTTTCCCGTTGTTTTTCGCCAGGTTGAAATCGAAACAGGAGCCATCATGAAGCGCTATTATCCCCTCATCCTCGTACTGTTTGGGATGTCCGCTATCGCATCACTCACCAATGCTCAATATTTGACCACCGCGAAATTGGCTCTTCAGCAGATGCAGTTTGAGAAAGCTGAAGCGAGTGCCATGATCGCTGTTGAAAAGGATCCGGAAGATGCCGACGCATGGTTTGTCCTCGGGAAAGCTCGTTTTGCATTGCACAAGTATCCTCAAATGATCGAGGCATT
>DPLS01000331.1:1883-3240 GCA_003541875.1 Bacteroidota bacterium
AAATTAAAGGTCTGGGCCGATTCATACAATGCCGGGATCAAGTACTACAATCTGGGACGAGATACTGCCTCATACTTTCAAATGGCAATAGACTCGTTCAAGGTTGCGATCCTTGCCGAACCTGACAGCACAAAATCATATTATGTCTGTGCACTGTCATATTATGGCAATAATCAACTGGACTCCGCAATGCGGTTGCTTAATGGGGGGTTGGACAAGAACCCAAATAGTCCAGATGAACTCAAACTCCTTGGTCAACTTCACTTGCAAGTGGCGCGGACGAAATTTGAGGCGAAGGACAGTGTTGGGGGGAAACATGAGTATACCGAGGCGCTTGCGGCATTTGAGAAACTCTTTGCTCTTGACAGATCAAGTGTTGAGACCGCGCTTATCCTCATCGATTTGTATGAACGTCTTGGGATGGGGGATAGATCTCTGGCACTGACCAGAGATGCAGTGAATCGCAGTCCGGAAAACAGCACATTCCGGTATGTCTATGGAGTGTATTTTGTGAAGCGGGAGCAATACGCCGAAGGAATCGAACAGCTTCGCAAAGTTGCAGATGCAGGACCTGACAGTGCCAAACTCGTGTATTCTGATGCTGTGTACAATCTCGGGGTTGCATATTTGAATTGGGGTGTTGCCCTGAAGAAGGAATCAGAAGCTAAGTCAGAAGCTGCTCAGAAAGCCAAGAAGAAGGACTACAAGGAAGACCTGAGTTACAAAGACAAGTTCAAAGAAGCGCTTTCCTATTTTGAAAAGGCATCAGTGGTGAAGCCGGATGACCCTTTCATCTGGCAACAGTTGGGGAGGCTCTACACGACCCTTAATATGCGCGTGAAGGCAGACGAGGCATTCAAGAAGTTCGATGCGATGAACAAGTAATCACTCAGTAGGTCCTACCCCGACCTGCATTGCGGGTTGGGGTAGTTTGTCTCTAAAGGTTAATTTATGGCAGATCAACAGCAGCCCGGACAACAGATCAACATTGAGCTGGGCGAGAAGGAAGCCGAAGGAATCTATTCGAATCTGGCGATCATCACGCATTCTCCGGCCGAGTTCGTTATTGACTTCACCCGAGTGCTTCCGGGTGTTCCGAAAGCGAAGGTTCACGCGCGCGTGGTGATGACGGCCCAACACGCCAAGTTGTTGCTGAGGGCTCTCGAAGACAACATCAATAAGTACGAATTGAAATTCGGGGAAGTCAAGATCCACGGTGATGTTGCTGGCGGTGGATTCGGGTTCTCTCCGATTATGAAGGATGAAAAGGTGCACTAGAGGACACGGGTCGGCCAACAGTGGTATCTCCGTACTTGGGGCGATGACCAGTGCAGGAGATTCACTTGAGGTAAGTGGA
>DPLS01000022.1:0-3331 GCA_003541875.1 Bacteroidota bacterium
CGTGCGACTCGGCTGCGTCAATGTACACTTCGCGGATGCTGGATCCGGGGAGGATGTCGTGGAATTGATTGAAGAGTAGTTTCTTCCATCCGTCTGCAAATTCCTCCTGACGGTACGAAGTTCCAAGCGTTGCTGCAATGGAACTGAACTTTTCCGCGTTCGTAAGCAGCACCTCGCTTGTTCTGTTGAACTTCTTCATCTTTGCCTGGGTGGTGTAGGTTCCCTGGTGGTATTCCAGGTACAGTTCGTCGTTCCACAC
Source organism: Bacteroidota bacterium (assembly GCA_003541875.1). Classification (GTDB taxonomy): domain Bacteria; phylum Bacteroidota; class Ignavibacteria; order UBA10030; family UBA6906; genus UBA11986. Next base: position 260 of record DPLS01000022.1, read on the forward strand.
CGGAATGTCAGAGAGCCCCTGATCCTTGAGCCACGCGAGATACGCAGCCGTGGTGCCATGCTCAATCATCGGATAGATGTCGAGGTCCTTCAATCGGTCAATCCGTCCTAACATCTCAAGCGATGGTCCGCCTCCATGATCACCCACTCCAAACAAAATCATCATCTTGGTCAAACCGGTGTTGGCTTCAAATTGCCTTGACCAGTCGACGAGTCGATAGGGATCGGTGATCTCATTGACGTAGTCAAAAGGGAAGTAGCTGAGGATGCGCGAGCCGTCAGGTGATTCCCACCAGAAGAGCCGGTGCGGAAATACATTGGTGTCGTTCCATCCGATCTTCTGCGTGATGAAGGCGTCGATGCCCGCCTGAGAATAGAACATCGGCATGTTCCAATTGTAGCCGAACGAGTCAGGGTTCCAACCGATCTTGACGTTTGCGCCAAGCTTCTGCTTGAAGTACCGTTTGGCGTACAGCAGGTGCCGCGCCCACGATTCTCCGCCGGGGATATTGCAGTCCGGTTCCACCCACATCCCGCCAATAACTTCCCAGCGACCATCCTTGACTCGCTGCTGGATCTTCTTGAAGATGTCGGGATAGAGTTTTTCCATCCACTCATAATATGCGGCTGCACTCTGTGTGTATGTGAAATCCGGTCGCTGGTCCATCATATTGAACACGGAGGCAAATGTGTTCTTGCAGACTTCGATGGTTTCCTTCTCACGCCACAGCCACGCGGCGTCGATGTGAGCGTTGGAATCGAAGTAGAGTGTGAATCGTTTGGCGAATCTGCTGACAGGTTTCAGGAGCGTCCGAACGGAATCCAGCGAGGCAGTAAATCTGTCGATCCTTCCATTCTTGAGAGCATCGACATCGACCTTTGTAACCACCGACTGAAGAAGTTCATTGATGCCTTTCTTCTCCCACGAATCCATGACTGACTTGTCGATCTTCGGATCAACCTTTACGCGGGCATTTGTCTGATAGGTATCGAGGCTCAGCAGCTTCTGCCCGACCCGAATGCTCAGAGAGAAATCCTCAATCAACTGACGGAGTTCGGCAGAACCTTCAGTCTGAATCTGGGCTCTGATAAGTCTTAACGGGCCACCTGTATTGATGGCTTTAATCGCGACCGTGACCTTCTGCCCGGGTTTGACACTGTCAGCCAAAATGAATTCCCCATCCCACGGAAAATACCCTTTGCTCACTCCGTCAATCCACATGTAGCCATAGTCGTCTACCGAGACGAGGAATTTCATCCTGCCGCTGATCGTCTTGCCGAGAATGCGTTCCGGAAGGATGATCTCCTTCCTGATCCAGCATGAGTCGGGGAAGATACGCTCGTCAAGCTTCAGGTTCTTCCATTGAGAATCATCGAAGCCGGGTTTGGTCGGGTCGACCGAGAGGTCGGTGCTATACTTCCAGTTGTTGATCGAACCGCTGCTAAGGAAGTCGAGTTCCTCAACGAGTTTGTCGACGTTGGATTGGGAAAACAAGAATGATGGAATAACGGTGAGGAGCGAAAGGACGATCAATCGTTTCATGGTTTGTACTCCTTTTGTGAGGAAGACCGTGAACGGCCTGATGTTGTTACGTTTGCGTTATGTTCCCGACCCTGAAGGGTCGGCTATTGCCAGGAACCTGTTTTGTTGAAACTTCACATCCTTGAAATGCTCTCAACCACCAAGAGTCGGAAGCGCCACGAGAATATATCCGTCCCCTCACTGTAGCCCAACCCTTCAGGGTTGGGCCAATCGTCCACCAAAACACAATCAGCGAAGGGCGTTTACGCCCTTACACCCTTGGTGTCTATTCCGATTCGTTTCTTCCTGCATTGTATGCCGTGATGAACTCCTGGACCTCTTCAGCGTACGACTGCTTTGCGTGATGCTGTTCTTGATTCGCGATGTATTCTCGTATTCGTCCGATTTGAGATTCGCTCACTGAGAACGCACCGAATCCGCCTTGCCACGCGAAATGGGACTTCGTGAGCTTCTCAGCGTTGATCCAGTGAGACGATTCACCTTTGAGTCTGTTCGCCACTTCGCTTATTGAGAAGCGCGGCGCCAGTGATATCAGGCAGTGAATGTGATCGGCCACGCCGTTGATTGCGTCAAGGTGGTATCCTTCCAACCGCGCTTTGCCTTTGATGTGTTCAAAAAGTACGGGGCGAAGATCATTCGTAAGGAGCGGTTGCGAATCCTTTGTTCCCCATACAAGATGAACCCAGAGTTTCCAGAATGTCTGAGACATGGCATCCTCCATGTGTAGAAGGCCGTGAACGGCCTGACGTTGTTTCGGTTGTGTTGCGTACTCGACCCTGAAGGGTCGGGCTATTCAGCATGCACGGTTCTCAATCGTTTCATGCTGTTGCCATCGTCCTGAATCCTATCTCCTTCTCCACTGGTCTACCATCACTGCCAATAGTATTACTACCCCCACAACCACTTGCTGCACGTACGATTCCACATTGAGCAGGTTCAATCCATTTCTCAGCACTCCTATGAGCATCGACCCGATGAATGTGCCGATCACAGATCCTCGTCCGCCCGACAGGCTTGTACCACCGACGACCACCGCTGCGATCACGTCGAGTTCATACATGAGTCCGGCATTCGGTTGGCCCGAATTCAGTCGTGAGGCGAGGAGCACACCGCTCACTGCCGAGAGAACTCCGCACAGCGTGTACACTTGAATCAGCACACGGCTTGTCCTGATGCCCGCCAGGTGTGCCGCCTCCACGTTACCCCCGACAGCATAAACGTGTCTTCCGAACGGGGTTCGCGTGAGAGCAATGTGAGCGAGGAAGTACACGAGAATCATGATGATCGTTGGAATGGGAACTCCGGCGAGACGTTCGCTCCCGAGTAGCCTGAATGCATCAGGTAGCTCCCAGATCGGGCGACCCTGGGTGTAGATGAATGCTGCTCCGCGCAGAATGGTCATGATCGCGAGCGTTACAATGAACGGAGTGATCCGAAATTTGGTTATGACCACTCCTGCAAACGCTCCTGAGCCGGCGCCGACCAGGATGCCAACGAGTATCGCAAGCACAAGGGAAAAGATTGCGGGCA
>DPLS01000022.1:3652-3915 GCA_003541875.1 Bacteroidota bacterium
ACGGAAAGGTCAATGCCGCCGGTAATGATTACGAACGTCATTCCAGCTGCGATGATCGCGGTGATCGACACTTGCAGTGAGACGTTCACGAGGTTGTCTGCCGTGAGAAAATACGGGGAGAGAAACGCGAAGAGGACGACTTCGCCGAGGAGGGCTAGGCCAATTCCAAGCTGAGAGCCGATTCTTGAAGTTCGTCCAGATGTGTTTGTGTGGCGCTTCATGTTCTACTTTGCTGCTGTCTTGTTGAGAGCGTCCTTGTCCGC
>DPLS01000059.1 GCA_003541875.1 Bacteroidota bacterium
AGCACCAGGCTTGCTCTTGCATTGTTGATGCCCGTTGGAGTCATAATCTTCTTCCTCATTATCATCCGAACCGCTCTCACTCCGCTGAATCTACTGATGTTCTGCCTCGTACCATGCGTGATCGCCGGGTTTTCCACATACAGTTTTTGGAAAGCTTCCCTTGTGTCTGCTCGTGAACGAAAATTTCTTGTGCAGTACCACGAACGAATAACCATCTTGCTGATCTCCGGCTTTGTGCTGGGTTTTCTTCCAATCGCCATTTACTATGCCGTGGCAGGAGGACTTCACGAATTCATTTCCGAGGCATTTATCAAAGTCCATGGACTATTCACCAGACAACAATCCGACTGGGGATTCACACCTGAGCTCACAACATCAAACCCGTTCACCGGCGCGAGGAGATTGGTCCTCCATCTTCTGCCGCTCTTCGCCATTGCCGTCTCGTTTGCGACATCGATCCTACGCTCGAAAAGACATCCCCTCGATAGCGTCACTCTGACGATGTTCCTCTCATCAGCCGTTCTTGCGGCACTGCACTTCACGTTGTTTCCGGTTCTTGGAGCCATCTATCTCCTATACCTCCTTCCCCTGATCGCTTTGCCTTTTGTGTTCCACTTCGAAGAACTCCTGAAACCGATCTTCGTGAAACCACTCGGTAGAGCAATTGCACTGCTCTTGCTTCTCGTTTTCTTGACGACCGGCTACTTGAGCAGCCGACTTGCAGCGGGTGACTGGGCACGGCAGGACCTCCTTGCGAAGAGAATCGCCCGCCTGAATGTGGAGCGCGGAGGAATCTATATTCCCATTAAGTTCGTCGAATACCTCACACCCATCCTTGGGTACTTAGAAGGACGACCGCCGGAGGAATCATTCCTCGCCTTCGACCGGATGTGCGAAACAATTGCTTTCCTCACTGGACGTGCAAGTCCCGTTGATTATTCTCTCAAGTACTACGAGAACCCGGGCTTGGGCGAACAAGACCTCTCTGGAATCGAGCGCATCGCCGAAGAACGCAAGATCGACATCATCGTCATTGGCAAGCACTACCTACCAATTTCTCATTCTGAACAGGGGCTCTTTGCCTACCTTCAGAAGAACTTTACATTGGTGATCGATAACCCGTCACACCTAATATATCAACGAATCACACATTAGTACACACTTGCCGCAGGATACCCAGAGCTTGAAACGATCGGGAGAGCTGCGTTCAGACAATCGTTGACCAACTGAAAAAAGCGCCGGACAGGACACAAACGAACCAGACCAACAGCGTTGTTTCCCTCCCTCACAGCCTCTCACAATTCCTCGTCGTTTTGTTCATTGATACTCTTGCACCCTGGCTTTCCAAAGCTGGAGAACTGCTCCTGTGGTCGCCCCGCACATTGGGCAACACTAGACTTCACTGAAGCAAACACAATTCGGATCAACACAGCTACAGTTTTCGGTTTGGTGGTACGTTGACATGCCATACGTAGACACCGACGCACCCGATTCAGGCCTGGTTCCGGCACCAACTCAGAGGCAACAAAGTAGACTCTCGTTTGACTGCATTGACTTCCAGTCGAAGTTACTGTATCTGCTGCCAATTATGGCATTGATTTACCGGGGCGTTTTCTCTATATTCTGTCAGCAAAAGGCAGAAGAAAGTAGAGCTGGAAAGGAACTAGCGTGGACAACCTGAGCGTTACACTAGTGTAGCCAATCGGGGTGTTCTCCACAAACACTTGCTAAGGACATAGGATGGAAGGGAACTTCTCAAACCGCGTTCAGGATGTTATTCGGCTCAGCCGTGAAGAGGCGTTGCGCCTGGGTCATGACTACATTGGGACTGAGCATCTTTTGCTCGGCGTAGTGCGTGAGGGAGAGGGGATAGCGGTGAAGATCCTCCGTAACCTTGGCGTTGATCTCTACAAATTGAAGAAGGCCATCGAGGACACTGTTCGCACATCGGGTGGAACGCTCACCATCGGCAATATCCCCCTTACAAAGCAAGCCGAAAAAGTACTGAAAATCACCTATCTCGAGGCAAAGCTCTACAAGTCAGACGTTATAGGGACAGAGCACCTCCTGCTTTCGCTCCTCCGAGACGACGACAACATCGCGGCGCAGATCCTCCATCAATTCAACATCCACTACGATGTCGTGCGGAGCGAACTCGACAATATCATAAGCGGTAAACCGTCTACCCCTTCACACACGCCAACCCCAGAGAAGAAAGCGGAGAAGTCCAAAACACCTGTTCTCGATAATTTCGGCCACGATCTAACGAAACTTGCTACTGAGGACAAGCTTGATCCAATTGTCGGACGCGAGAAAGAAATTGAGAGAGTGGCGCAAGTGTTAAGTCGCAGGAAGAAAAACAACCCCGTGTTGATTGGTGAGCCGGGTGTCGGCAAAACTGCCATCGCCGAAGGGCTTGCAATGCGGATCGTGCAGAAAAAGGTCTCGCGAGTGCTGCATGGAAAGCGTGTTGTGACACTTGATCTGGCGGCGTTGGTTGCAGGAACAAAATACCGCGGCCAGTTCGAGGAGCGCATCAA
>DPLS01000306.1 GCA_003541875.1 Bacteroidota bacterium
CCGTTGCCGATGTACGTGCAGGCCCCGAAGAAGACCGCCGCAAGCGAAATCGCCTGCACATGAAGCTCGTGATGTGCCAGGAGATGTGTAACCATGATCAAACGCTCGGGGACATTTCCCGAAGCGACCAGCCCATAATGCTCCCGGAAGAGCAGTGCAAACGTGTCCCGTACCTCCGGAGAGCTCTGCGTCAGGGCCTGCGCCAGGTCAGGCCCCCTTGCCTGAATGAGATGCTGAACGTCCCGATCCAGTTCGGGATCGGCAAAGAGGCCAATCTGAGCACTCAGGAAGTTCAGATAGGTGGGGGCATTGTCCAGCACCGAAGAGAGTAATCCAGTGGCCCAGTAGAACTGACCGACGGAGTGAATTCCGATCTGGTCGGAATTCATCTCCAGCCAGTCCAGGGCCGGGACCATCGTGGCAAAAATCCCTAGAAAGAGAATCCCTACCTCCTTGATGGGGAGGAAGTTAAATGCGTTCTTCTCATGAATTTCCTTCCGGGTCGTGAAGTAGGATCCCGCCGCCGCAGCCAGCATGAGTATCTCACGAACGAAGAGTGGTCGCGAGATAAACACCGCAACGAGTATGATCGCCAGGAAGAAGGCATTCTGTATCCCGCTCACTTCCCCCTCCTCTCCCTTAGCCTCGGCCTCATGCCTTTCCCTGGCCGGGAGCCTCCTGTAGCTGATGTAGTCCAGAGCAAAGAAGACACCGAGTATGATCGCCATCGCGACCAGCCACTTGAACCAGACCGTCTCCGCCACCCAGAAGAACGGAATCCCCTGCAGATATCCCAGAAACAGAGGAGGATCTCCGATCGGGGTCAGTGCACCCCCCATGTTGCTGACGATAAATATGAAAAAGACGACGTGGAAGGGTTTGATCCTGTAACGGTTGACCCTCAAATAGGGCCTGATCAGGATCATCGAGGCTCCTGTCGTCCCTACGACATTCGACAGAACAGCCCCCACCAGCAGCAGGAGGAGATTGGCCTGAGGGGTTGAACGGCCGCGGATCTTGATGTGGATCCCCCCCGCCACCACAAAAAGAGATCCGATGCGGACGATGAAACTGAAATACTCTGTCCCGACATGCATCATGCGGACCGGATTCTGCAAAACGAACAGATAATATCCGATCACAATCAGGCCGAGACCGATCGCAACAGTGGGATAGTTCTTTTCCCACCAGTGCCTGTTGATGAAAGGAACGATCGCGATCGCCAGAAGGAGAAGAATGAACGGGGCGATCATGAGCGGTTCGACAGGGACGTTCTGGACGTCGCCCGCCAGACCATGCTGCAGAGCCGGGAGGAAAAGGGAAGTAAGGAGGAGAAGTCTTCGGACTGGGTGACTCATTCCACGGCGGCCGGTGCCTGGCTCCGGACGGCCTCTTCGATAACGCGGAACTGCTGACCCTTCCGCGCATTCTCGATCTGATGGATCAGCTGCCGGGACGTAGCAGCCGATTTGTTGAGGAACGTGCTCGGATAGAATCCGATCCAGACGATGAACACAATTACCGGAACGAGTACTGCAATTTCTCTTTTGGAAAGATCGATCAGCTTCTGATTCTCCGGGTTTTCCAATTTACCGAAAAAGACTCGCTGGTAACTCCACAACAGATACACTGCCGCAAAGATCACCCCTGTTGCAGCCAGGATCGCATACAGGTAGTTAGCAAGGTACTGTGACTTGAACGCGCCAAGGAGAATCAGAAACTCCCCGACAAAGCCATTCAAGCCGGGCAATCCCACAGATGAGAGCATCACAATCATGAAGAATGTGGCATACAACGGCATCTGTTTTGCAAGACCGCCGAAGTCTTTTATCATTCTTGTATGTCGTCGATCGTAGATCATTCCAACCAGAAGGAAGAGAGCCCCGGTGGATAACCCGTGATTGATCATCTGGATGACGCCACCCTGCATCCCTTCTTCATTCACGGCAAAGATTCCGAGGACTACAAACCCGAGGTGACTCACGGAAGAATACGCCACCAGCTTCTTGAAGTCGGCCTGCACCATCGAAACGAGTGCGCCATAGATGATGCCAATAACCGCCAACCCCGCTATGTACGGCATGAATGTGAATGTCGCGAACGGAAACAGTGGCAGACAAAACCGGACCAACCCGTACGTCCCCATCTTCAGTAAAACCCCGGCAAGGATGACGCTCCCAGCCGTTGGCGCCTGCACATGCGCGTCCGGGAGCCAGGTGTGAAACGGAAACAAAGGGACCTTGATGCAAAAGCTAAGTGCAAACGCAAGGAACATCCACGACTGAATGGACATCGGAATGCTCGGTGCAATCGTGAAGAGCTTCATCAAATCAGTTGTGAACGCTCCGCCGGGCTGAGTTGAGGCATAATACCCAAGCCAGATAATGGCAACAAGCATCAGCAGGCTGCCCGCCATCGTGTAAAGGAAGAACTTGATCGCCGCATAGATCCTCTCTCCCCCACCCCAAATGCCGATGATGAAGTACATCGGGATGAGCATGAACTCCCAGAAGACATAGAAGAGAAACATATCCAGCGACATGAACACGCCTAGCGTTCCCACCTCCAGCAACAACATGAGAGCGACGAAGCCCTTCAGTTTGCTTTGGATCGATTCCCACGAAGCAAGTAATGCAATCGGCGTAAGAAATGTCGTCAATACCACGAGGAGAAGAGAGATGCCGTCGACGCCAAGATGGTATGAGATGTCAAGGGTGGGAATCCAGCGATACTTTTCCACGAACTGCATCTCGGCACTCGCCCCGTTGAACTTCACAAACAACCATACCGAGAGAAGGAATGATGCAGTGGAGAAGACAAGTCCAAGCGTCTTGACAAGTTTCTTATTCTCCGCGTCCATCAAGGCGATAAGGATCGCCCCGACGAGCGGAAGGGCAAGTATGCTAGTGAGGATGAAGCTGTCGTTCATATTCTCATTCAGGATGAAATCTCCCTTTGCTTCCCCCCAAGTGACAACCGGGAGAAGAGGCAGGGTTTTGATTATCTCGTTATCAGCCAGCCAACAATCGCAATGACACCCGCAAGAAACACGAGCGCATAACTTTGTGCTACACCCGTCTGCACCACCCGCATAGTTTTGCTCACAAAGCCAAAGGCAGCAGCCAGTGCATTCACAAACCAGTCGATGACACCAACGTCAATCCCACGCCAGAGCAACTTCTCCGATCCTTTTGCCGCTGGAGTGATGACCACCGCATCGTAGGCTTCGTCCACATAGTACTTATTGAGGAGCAACTTGTACAATCCTGCAAAGCGAGCGCTCAACCGGTCGGGAATCTCTGACCTCTGGAGATACCACTTGCGAGCGAGGAAGATACCGGCAATGGCAACGCCAACGGACAAAGCCATCAACACATACTCGATAGCTTCAACATCATGGCCAGCAAGCAGCATCTTTTCATTGGCCTTCTCAAACACCGGATCAAGCCAATGTTCGATTGCATTCCCTCCACCCAGACTCGCGGGGATACCAACAAATCCCCCGATCGCCGAAAGCACGGCAAGAATGATTAACGGGATCGTCATTGTGGCAGGCGCTTCGTGCGGATGCTTGCCGGGATCCCAGCGTTTCTCTCCATCAAACGTGAGGGAGAGGAGTCTGAACATGTAGAACGCGGTCAGCCCCGCTCCAACGAGACCCATGAACCACAACACATAGTAACCGTGAGCAAACGATTTCCAGAGTATTTCATCTTTGCTGAAGAAACCCGCCAGCGGCGGAATGCCTGCGATTGCGACGGTGCCAACAAGAAACGTTTTGTATGTTGTCGGCAGATGGCTCTTCAGTTCTCCCATCTTCCTGATATCCTGCTCTTCGTGCATTGCATGGATGACGGCACCAGAACCAAGGAAGAGAAGTGCCTTGAAAAAAGCATGCGTCAGGACATGGAAAAGACCAGCCGCAAAAGCGCCTACACCAAGCGCCAGGAACATGTAGCCGAGCTGGCTGACAGTCGAATATGCAAGGATCTTCTTGATATCATTTTGCACAAGTCCGATTGACGCGGCAACCAGAGCCGTACATGCTCCGACAATTGCGACGACTTCCATCGTTGCAGGTGCTAACGCATAAAGCACAGAACATCGCGCCACCATGTAGATGCCTGCGGTGACCATCGTCGCGGCGTGGATCAGAGCACTTACAGGTGTGGGACCGGCCATTGCGTCAGGAAGCCAAACGAACAGCGGTATCTGCGCAGACTTACCCGTGGCACCGAGGAACAACGCCAGCGTAATCCACATGACGATCGGCGTCCCCACGGAAAGCATCGATGCATGAGCAAAGACCGTAGAGAAGTTCAAGGACCCGAACGTCGTGAAGATCAGGAACATGCCGATCAGGAAACCAAAGTCACCAATGCGGTTCACGATGAACGCTTTCTTCGCCGCATCGCCCGTCGTCCCCTTTTCGAATTTCCGGTCGTACCAGAAACCGATAAGCAGGTACGAGCAGAGCCCCACACCTTCCCAACCGAGAAACATCAGCAGGAAATTGTCGGCGAGGATGAGATTGAGCATGGTAAAGATAAACAGGTTCAGATAGGAGAAGAAGCGCCAGAACCCCGGATCACCGTGCATATAACCAATTGAGTAAACATGGATTAGGAAGCCGACGCCTGTCACGATCAACATCATGAGAACTGACAACTGGTCAACTTGATAGGCAACGCTAACGCTCAGATCGCCCGCAGTGATCCAGTTGAAGAGGTAGACGATGTGGGATCTTTCGTCGGGGGGACTACCAAGCATCTCAACGAGTATGCTTGCCGCGATGATGAATCCGATGCCGACCGTGGCCGAGCCGATAATACCCACAAGCGATTCAGATTTGATCTTCCGGCCAATGAGACCGTTGATCAGGAACCCGATCAGAGGAAGGAATACTGCGTAGCCGATGTATTGATGAGCCATAGACTAGAATTCTACCACTTCAGGATATTGACCTCGTCGATATTGACCGTCTGCTTGTTGCGGAAGAGTGCAATCACGATGGCAAGACCCACAGCAGCTTCAGCCGCAGCAACAGCCATCACGAAGAACACGAGCACTTGCCCGGTGATGTCCCCCCGATAGGAGGAGAAGGCGATGAGGCTGAGGTTTACTGAGTTGAGCATCAACTCAATGCACATGAAGACAACGATTGCATTCCGGCGTAACAGAACGCCGGCAACACCGATAGTGAAGAGGATCGCGCTGAGCCCAAGATATGCTGAAAGTGACAGTTGCATGGATGATCTTCTCAGGTACGTTTCTT
>DPLS01000145.1:0-1622 GCA_003541875.1 Bacteroidota bacterium
GACATGCAGTTCATGTGGAATCGTATCAGGTATCCCCCATTGGTGTCAACAACTGTCGATTGGCCCGGAACCGGTGGATCGGTTGCAAAGCCGACATGTCTGTACGACAAGAGACAGCCGATGGTGAAATCATTGGCATACACTGTCCTAAGGGCCGGCACATTCGTCTGGATTTGGGCCTGGGCCTGAGCAGAAAACATCACTAAGAGGGCAATCAAAATGGCCCAGCCTTTCCCATTCCATTCGCGATTTCTTAGAATCTTTGTCATCACGTCACCTTGGTAGTTTGCGTCACAATAGTTTGCTTGGATAAAGGATATGGAGTTTGGGACTCATGATCAATGACGATAGAGCACCGTCGCGATGTTATCATCTCTCACCGAGAAAGAAGCGATCGGTCCGTTTTGTCCGATCACTTAACTGTCCAATCGTCTGTTCTGAAAGGAGAGGCCGGCAGTCCTTCCACATTGTACAAATTCGCTCCATCCGGATTATCAGCCCATGCATATCGTACCGCAACCGGATTCAACACCTTGTCGCTCCAAATGACAACAGAGTTTCCTTCAATTCTCGCGTTCGCCCAGTCGAACTTTCTGTCGGCTCCCGCCACGGCAAAGCATTGGAGCTCCGCGTTTCCCTTGGAGATCAGGCCGCCGCCGATGTTCGAGAATGTCAGGATGACCTTCTGTCCATCGATGCGCATGGATTCATATAACGGACCGGAGGCAATAACATCTTCATCGCCGTAGGCAATTCTTTGTGCTCCGAGAAAGAGCCGCTTGCTCACATCTTTCTTGTTCAGAGGATGGATATCGTTCCACTCACCAAGATCAATTGTCACGCCCATCCCCGTGTTGGGAACCGCAAGTGTTTTGAGTTGGGATTCACGAAGCATCGCCCAGTCACTCTCCGAGGGTTGGCTTTTCGCCTCCATGAAGTTGGGCAATTGGGCGAAGACAAATGGGAAGTTCCCCTCCTTCCAATCATTTCGCCAGTTTCCGATCATCGCCGGAAGGAGTGTTCGATACTCAAAGGCGCTACGCGTATTCGCTTCGCCCTGATACCAGACCGCACCCATGATCCGATAATTCAGCAATGGTGCGATCATTGCGTTGTAAAGCCCAAGCGGTTTCCACCGAATGAATGTCTGGCTCGCCAGTGGCTCCATCGTGGCACCGAGGCGATACCGCCATTTGCCTCGCAAGTCTATCGTCTCTTTACCCACAACAATCTCATATGCCTTGTCAAGCACGAAGCCGCCTTTGTCAGCGCTGTTAATTATACGGACAACAATGGTGTTCTCACCTTCCTTCAACACGTCAGACGGAATCACATATCTTCTAGGCGGATACTGGTAGCTGGTCGTTCCGATAAACACACCGTTGACGTACACCGAATCAGCATCGACAATTCGCCCAAGATTCAATTTGGCTCGCAGCCCGAGCATCGAGGTCGATACGGTGAACGTTCTTCTGAACCACACCACTCCATTAACGCCACCAAGTTTTGTATCAGCCCAGTATCCGGGGATATCCATGACAGCCCAGTCAGTTTCTTTCAATGTTGGGTCATACCAAGGGCATCTTGGATCTCTGTATCCTTCATCCTTTTGTCTCAAAAGA
>DPLS01000145.1:2012-4612 GCA_003541875.1 Bacteroidota bacterium
GATCCACCAAGGCTGGCATTGATCAACCCAACGGGGACACCATATTTGTCGTTGACTTCTTTGCCAAAGAAGTAGGCCACCGCGGAGAAGTCAAGCACGGTTTTGGGATTGACACCTACCCATGCACCCGATCCCAAATCGTCATGCGGTGCATTGAAGTCATATCTCTGCGGTACCAGGAACTGTCTGATGCACGGATTCTCGGAATGGGCGATTTCATCTTCATAGATTGGGCTGGCTCTGTTCATCGACAATTCCATATTCGATTGCCCCGAGCATAACCACACGTCGCCAATCAGAATGTCGTGGATCGTGATGGAATTGCCAGTTTGTCCGGCCGGAAGGTCTGACTGTATTTGCATGTCGAATGGTCCGCCCGGTTCAAGATGTGCAAGGACTATGCTCCACGCACCGCTGCTATCGGTTATCGCGTGGTAGGTTGAGTCCACAAACCGGACCGCGACATTCTCACCTCGAGCCGCCCATCCCCACATCTTGACTTCAGCGTTTCGTTGCAATACCATGCCGTCACTTATAAGACGAGGAAGTCGGACTTGACCAAACGCTGAAAGCGAGAGGCAGAGCGCGAAGGAAACAACGACTGTTATGTTTGATCTTGTTTTGTAGGCCATCTGATTCGCGGTCCAGTATTCAGAGGAATTAGTTCGAAACGAATGTCGTCACGCTCAGTGCATCGAGGGTGACAGTGAGATTGTCGCCGATCAAGGGAACATCGCTCTCCCGAAGACAATTCTTTGTGCTGGACGTAACATACGGCGAAAATGAAACGACGCTTCCGTTCTTGATGATGAACGTCTGACTCGTTGCCGTCGAGTTTCTGTTCAGAGCAACGATTACGATTCGCGAGTTTCGTTTGTACGCGCTTACATCCACAACTTGACGAGGATTGATTGTTGTCATCACTCTCGTGAAACCAGGCCGCACGAACCGCGCGAACTGCGACATTGCATAGCCTCGCTTAGTGATATTCCCATCTTCACCGACGGGACCATAGAACCGCTTAATGTACCACCAGACATACGCGTTCATACCCACAGTCATACAATCGTGGATCTCTTTTGCAGTTCCGAGTGCGTCCGTCCAGAGTGTATCCAGAACCAGATGTTCGGTCATCCACAACTCTTTGCCCTTGCTGGCTGCCAACGGGTAGCTCTGCAATCCCCCACCGTAAATGTGCCCTCCGATAATAGCAACATTCGAGGCGGCGAGTGAATCATTCAGGATAGCATCTGAGATGGTATGATTAAAGTTGAATGATTCCGGCAGGATGATTCTGGTGCCGATAATAGACGCATTGTTCCTTATAAAGGTGCGCATTTGTTGTGCGTTCCAACTGCACGATTCGTACGTCACCGTAATGTCAGGTTCGTTCTGCACTGAAATTGCATACAACGGAACGCCGCTGCTCGACATGAAATCGGCGAACGCTTTGAGATGCAACGCATAGGAACTGTATGACGTGTCGTTGAGGGTGCCGCCGACGATGTTGTTATTGCTTTTCATCCAGGCAGGCGGTGTCCATGGTGAAGCCATAACGATTGCGCCGTAAGATGCAGCTAGTTGTGCAGAAGCTACCTGTTGGCCAAACTCCGCCTGGTTGTAGGGGACGCGCAGCCGCAGTATACTCATTCCGATCTGACCGGGATCGGCTCCGAAAGCTTTGGCCACATCCGCAGCAGTCAGATCGGGCCGCCAATTGAGTATGTTGGCTCCTCCAAATCCTCGAATATACTGCTGAATGCTGTCCGCATAGACAACGGCCGGGTAGAAGTTCGTGCTGCTGACTGTAAAGTTTAGGGTTGTGTCGCTTTGTACTATCACATTGTTGATTTGCAGCGGAGTAATAGCGGGGAAGGTACTGTCCGCATTCTGGATCCGCACAGCGTAATTCCCGTACCGGTATCTCGTCGTTGCTGTTTCAACGGCCACAGTTCTCTGCGATGAGAGCGCGTTCGGCAGCAAAGCAGAAGCACCACGTTGACCCATCCCCAGCAACATTTTCTTCACCTGCGCTTTGCCGTTGACCTCCAGACGACAAAAATAGATACCCGCTGTGACGTGGTTTCCCATTTCGTTGCTGCCATCCCAACGGATGTCGTATCCACCTGGCTGCTGCACGCCAAGGTTGAATCTTCTGACTTCTTTTCCAAGAATGTCATAGATGGTAACTTGTGCATTCGTCTGCCGGCTGAGCTTGTACGCGATTGCCGTCGAAGACAGAAATGGGTTGGGATAGTTTTGTTCCAGTTCAAATCCTGCGGGCAGGCTCTCGGCCGAAGATATCCCAGCGACGATGCCTATTTGATAGTTGCCCAACACATCGGTCATCGCAGAGAACCTTCTTGTCGTGTCGCTGTTATCGACAAAGGTGATCGAGGCGTATCTGACAGCGATAACTGAAGTAGATACGTTGCCGTGTACGGACAATAGTTGGGCATGAAGATGGAAGCCAGATACCGTTTCGAGCAACACTATGAACCGAAGAGCCCAACGTAAGGATCCTATCATGGTCGCCTCACAAACAATTCGTGCAAACAACTCTTCTTAACTCGCATCACATGATCAATGGTATCTTCTTC
>DPLS01000050.1:0-393 GCA_003541875.1 Bacteroidota bacterium
CTTGCCAGAAGTGCCACGACGGAGCAACAAGAAGATTCGCGGGCTACCTTACTCACGCAACTCACCACGACCCGGCGAAGTATCCATTTCTCTTCTGGACATTTTGGGGCATGACATCTCTGCTTGTGGGCACGTTTGTATTCGGTGGCATCCATACATTGCTCTGGCTTCCCCGTGCACTTCAGATGAGACGGGCATCGAACAAGAAACATCAATCCCAGGACCAGATGCGTACAACACCGGGGAGTCGGGAGAACGTTAGCGACAAGAAGGACGGAGCGGCCTGATGGACACAACGCCACCACTCAAAGAACCAACGGCGCCATCGCGTGTTGCAGAAAATGTCGTTGCGGATGAAAAACAATTTCTCCGGTTCACCCGCCTCAACCGGAC
>DPLS01000050.1:610-2580 GCA_003541875.1 Bacteroidota bacterium
GGGCCCTCCAGTTCCAGCGCTTCACGCGCCTCAACCGGATCCTGCACGCCCTGATGATCGTCAGCTTCATCTCGCTGGCGCTCACCGGGATGACCCTGAAGTTCTCGTACACGGGTTGGGCCGCCTTGCTTTCGCATCTTTTGGGCGGCTATGAATCAGCCGGGTACATTCATCGTTTTGCTGCTGTCATAATGATTGGCCTGTTCATATCACATGTTATCGACCTCGTGAGGCAAAGGCGAAGAGAGTATCGCACCTGGAGAGCGTTCCTCTTTGGACCAGATTCCATGCTCTTCAATAAGAAGGACCTCCATGACTTCATCGGCAACATCAAATGGTTCCTGGGGAAGGGGCCCCGCCCAAGCTATGGCCGCTGGACCTACTGGGAAAAGTTTGACTACTTTGCCGTGTTCTGGGGAGTGTTTGTTATTGGCTCGACGGGGCTGATGCTCTGGTTTCCGGAGTTTTTCACCCGGTTCATTCCCGGATCATTCCTGAACGTTGCGACGATCATTCACAGCGACGAGGCGTTGCTTGCCGTTGGCTTTATCTTCACCGTCCACTTCTTCAATACTCATCTTCGCCCGGAAAAGTTCCCGATGGACATCGTGGTTTTCACGGGGCGAATGGATCTTGAAGAATTCAAGCACGACAAACCAGCTGAATATGAAGCCCTGGTCAAAAGCGGCCAGCTGGAGAAGCACTTGGTTGAGGCCTACCCACCTATCGTTATTAGAGCGGTGCGTGTATTTGGCTGGACAGCCCTTGGCATTGGGTTCAGTATTGTAGTGTGGATTATCTACGCAATGCTGTTTGCGTACAGGTAAGCTGCCATTGGCAAATGACCTTTCTTTCCCTTACCTTTTCCACAAAGTAGAACTACTGGTTCACCCTAATATGTCAGATCGATGAAACGTTTCCTGCCGAGTTCCTTTTATAACCCGGTCACGCTGGCGGGTATTGCCATTGCGGTGGTGAGTCTTGGACTCATCTTCTTCCTGATTCTGCTGGAAACGATGTCGGGCTCGCCCAAGCCATACATGGGAATTATTGCCTTCGTTATCTTGCCGGCAATCATGATCATCGGTCTGCTGGTGTCGCTTGTTGGGGTTGTTCGCGAGCATCGCCGTGCGCGCGCAGGCAAACCTCATGGCCTGCACCTGCCACAGATCGACATGAACAACCCACGTCACCGCCGCGCATTTGTGGTCTTCTCTGCTGGAACCATCCTCTTGTTACTCTTTTCTGCTTTTGGCAGCTTCAAGGCGTATGAGCACACAGATTCAGATCAGTTCTGCGGCGAGACGTGTCACCAGGTGATGGAGCCGGAATACACTGCCTATCAATACTCCCCTCATGCACGCGTGGGATGTGTGAAATGCCACATTGGTCCCGGCGCTGATTGGTTTGTTCGATCAAAGATCTCGGGTTCGTACCAGTTGTACGCGGTGACTTTCAACAAGTATCCTCGTCCGATACCGACGCCGATAGAGAACCTGCGCCCTGCACAGGAAACGTGCGAGCAGTGCCATTGGCCGAAGCATTTCTTCAGCGAGAAGCAACACACGAATACGTATTATGTCTCTGACGAGCAGAATACGAAGTGGACCCTCAACCTCCTGATGAAGATTGGGGGAGGGAATATCGAAGCCGGGCCGACGTCCGGTATTCACTGGCACATGAATATCGCGCATGAGGTAACATACGCGGCACTTGATGTGCAGCGGCAGGTCATTCCGTGGATCCGCTCGAAAACGCCCGATGGGAAGGTGACCATCTATCGCAGTACCGAAATGTCTGTTTCGGAGGATTCGCTGAAGAAGGCATTTACACGTCGGATGGACTGTCTCGACTGCCATAACCGGCCGTCACACATCTATCATCCTCCTGCACGCTCGGTGAACCACGTAATGTCCTTGGGCTGGATTGATCCCAGACTCCCGAACGTGAAAAGCATCGCCGTGAGAGCG
>DPLS01000146.1 GCA_003541875.1 Bacteroidota bacterium
ACCTTGAGGAAGCCGCCGATGTTGGCGCCATTCACATAGTTGCCCGGCGTGCCAAACCGATTGGCCGTTTCGACGCATGTCTTGTGAATGCTCTTCATGATCTGCCGCAGACGGGCGTCTACTTCTTCCCGAGGCCAGGGCAAACGCATGCTGTTCTGTGACATCTCGAGACCGGACGTGGATACACCACCGGCATTGGCGGCTTTTCCCGGGCCATACAGAATCTTTGCATCGAGGAACACCTTCACGCCATCGATGGTCGTCGGCATGTTCGCTCCCTCGGACACAACATAGACGCCATTCCTGAGAAGATTGGCTGCGTCCTTTGCGTTGATCTCATTCTGAGTTGCACTCGGGAATGCGCAATCGGCCTTGTGGTTCCACAATGGATTGGCATCCGCCTTCGGGTCGATGTCCTTGTACACCACGCCCTTGTACTTATCGGCGTACTCCTTGATTCTGCCGCGTCGCACGTTCTTCAGATCCATTATGAATGCAAGTTTTTCCTTCGTAATACCAGCTTCGTCGTAGATGTATCCGTTCGAGTCAGAGAGTGTCACGGCTTTGCCGCCGAGGTCATTGATCTTCTCGACAGTGTATTGTGCAACGTTTCCGCTTCCCGACACAAGGCATGCTTTTCCATCCAGTGTCTTTCCGCGTGTCCCCAACATCTCAGCAGCGAAATAGACTGCTCCGTAGCCGGTAGCTTCTGGACGAATGAGTGAACCACCCCAATTCAATCCCTTGCCTGTCAAGACGCCAGTGAATTCGTTTCTGAGCTTCTTGTACTGTCCGAAGAGGTATCCGATTTCTCTGCCACCAACTCCGATGTCTCCTGCCGGTACGTCCGTGTCAGGCCCAATGTGCCGGAACAACTCACTCATGAATGACTGGCAGAATCGCATGATCTTCAGGTCGCTTTTTCCCTTTGGATCGAAATCAGATCCGCCCTTTCCACCTCCCATTGGCAACGTCGTAAGGCTATTCTTGAATACTTGCTCAAACGCCAGGAACTTCAGGATCCCGAGATTGACTGAAGGATGAAAGCGCAACCCACCCTTATAAGGTCCAATGGCACTGTTCATCTCAATCCTGAATCCACGGTTCACGTGCACCTCGCCCTGCTCATCTACCCACGGGACACGAAACATGATGACTCGTTCCGGTTCGATGATGCGTTCAAGGATTCTTGCAGCCCGGTATTCCGGGTGCCGTTCGAAGACAAGTGCGAGCGATTCTACCACCTCCTGCACGGCTTGATGGAACTCCGGCTCCGCAGGGTTTTTTGCCTTCACTTCTGCCATCAACTCTTTGACGTAGTCTGACATGTAGATCTCCTTTGTAACGGTTGTTAGATTAGTCCGCAGTTAGTATATACTACGGTGTTGGTGAATAGTATAGCAACAGCAATTTCTTTGATCTTCTGCTCGTTGTCGATTTCGAACTTGCCGGGATCGCGTTTCGCTTTCTTTGTTCTCATTGCTAAGCGCTATCTATTTCCCCGGCTTCGAAATAATCCCGATATTCTGGTGCCCGTTAATCTTGACAGTCATGGGGTTGTCGAATCGCAGATGTCGTGTGAATGCAAGTTCCTCAACGGGTTCCTGGGCTGATAACCAATCCCAGTCGATGAAGCCTTGATGGTTCATAGAATTCACAGTGAAATAGCCGACCCGGAACGAAGTTATGTTCTGGAAGAAGTGCGAGCCTTGCGACGGCGCGACATCCATATCGCGAAATGCCCCTTCAACAATTGCCCGCGCACCGGAGATCTGATCCCAGCGAATGGGAATGCCAAGCCACGGATCCAGCGTTCCCCATCGTCCCACTCCGACAAGGAGGTAGGGGCGGTTCTCCGACAGGAGTTGTTCGTTGAAGTGCATCACTTCGTTGGCCACATCGAGGCTCTTTGCCCGATCGAATTTGTGGACATCAACCACGACAATATCATAGATATCTCTGATGACGCCATTTCCCAGCACTTGCTGGCTGTAGCATATACATTTCTGGGGTTCGAGATCTTCGATGTTCAGCTCTTCAGCCTCCCGGCTCAATACGAGTGGACGCATCTGGAGCATTCCGAACTCTTTTGCCTTCTCCCCATCCGGGGAGATGTTCACCGCAAATTCAATTTCCACGGGAGTGCCCATGCCCCATGTCCCCATGTCTGTCAGGAGCTCAACGATTTGGGAGAGGGGAAATAGCCTGTGATGAAGCACCGGCCCGAACGTAACGAGTCGAATCCCTTTGCGGGAAAGCCCGTCGTTGATGACGTCGTCTTCCGGTGAATAGGTTGACCCGACTATGTGGAGCGTCCCATCCTGTTCAGCGACATCCAGGTCGAATTGCTTCACCATCATGTCGTGCGTTTC
Source organism: Bacteroidota bacterium (assembly GCA_003541875.1). Classification (GTDB taxonomy): domain Bacteria; phylum Bacteroidota; class Ignavibacteria; order UBA10030; family UBA6906; genus UBA11986. Next base: position 2,373 of record DPLS01000146.1, read on the forward strand.
GATCCCAAAGTCAGAACTTGCCTGAAGTTGAAGAGCAAAGAACCCCCGTTGCGTCGTGTTCAGCGTTTCTTCAGCGGAATAGAATTGGATCAAGTCCGTCGGGTATTTCGAGCAGAATCGAACACTGTTACCACCATCCACCACCCATTTCCCCAGACCAAGGGCGACGGAAACGATGCCGTCTGATGGTGTTTGCGGAGGCAGAGGGTAGAAGTTGTATGACTTTGCCACGCCCGCAAAATCCGGGTAGAACCGATCCTGATGAGCCCGACCGACCATCTTCTGAACGATGACCGCCATCTTCTCTTCTTCGAG
>DPLS01000131.1 GCA_003541875.1 Bacteroidota bacterium
GCGGCATTTGTCCGCCCACACTTGAGCGAGGTTGACAAGAGTCTCTACTGATTTCTCCATTCCGTACACCGAGAGCCATTCGGTCTTTCCATGATAGTTCTGTCCGCCGGTGAAGATGTTCGGCGTCGGGAGTCCTTTCTCGGTGAGTCGCGATCCGTCTGTGCCGCCGCGAATGGGAACCCACTTCGGTTCAAGGCCGGAACGCCTGGTCGCCTCAAACATGCAATCGAGAACACGTGGATCATTCACCATGTAATCACGCATGTTGCGATATTGGTTGAGAACAGAGAGTTCGATCCTTGCTTTGGGATGGAGCGGCTGAACGTCCGCAATAATGGCTTCGAGTTTCTTCTTGAGCACACCCAGACCGGGAGTTTCAAAATCGCGGAGGAGAATTTTCAGCGTAGTCTTCGCTTCTTCTCCGACGAGATGATGAGGATGGATATACGGCTCGTATCCCTCTGTTGTCTCAGGCGCCGTCTCTTTGGGCATTCGCACGATGATATCCGCCATTGCCCTTATCGAATTCACCATGATGTTCTTTGCGCTGCCGGGGTGGATATTGCGGCCATGCACCGTGATTGTCGCAAGATCCGCGCTGAATGTCTCTTTGTTAAGCTCTCCAGGTGTATCACCATCCACGGTATAAGCAAACTGTGCGCCGAACTTCTTGATATCGAAGTGTTTTGTCCCCGCCCCAATCTCTTCGTCGGGCGTAAACGCGACGCGCAGGTCTCCATGCAGGACAGACGGAGTATTCATGAGCTTCTGGACAGCCGACATGATGATTGAGACGCCGGCCTTGTCATCGGCACCGAGCAATGTTGTGCCGTCAGTCGTCACAATCGTCTTCCCAATGTTGCTCGCGAGTTCCGGATTCTCAGAAACCCGTAGCACTACGGTGTTATCGCCGGGCAAAACGATATCTCCCCCTTTGTAGCTCTCGATGACTTGCGGCTTCACGTTGGCCCCACTTGTAGATGGCGAAGTATCAACGTGCGCAATGAAGCCAATCGTGGGAACTTTCCCGTACGCTTTGTCCGTCTTGGGAAGATTCGACGGAACGGTGGCCATCACGTAACCATATTGATCGATTTCGACATCCTTCAACCCAAGAGTTCTTAGTTCCTGCACAAGGAGTTTTAGGAGATCGAATTGTTTGGCAGTGCTCGGGTAGGTCTGGGAATCTTCGCTGGATTGCGTGTCAATCATTGCATAGCGGATGAACTTGGTCAATGCAGATTCATTCATGAGGAGCGCCCTTCATGGGAAAGTGGTCGAATCGTTTGGTACAAGAAGACCTCTGTGCCGGTAGGCTCGATGAGATCATGGCCGATGACATCCAGAGGTCGTGCAGGAACAGGCGAATATTCTTCGACCACATTACTGAAAAGAGAGCCAAAAGTCAATGCTCGCCGGGGATTTTCCACAATCTTTGCAGCTGAATTTGTATATTTCGATGAGTTGAACATGCAACGCTCGTTGATATTCGTCTGGTCATTCGTGCAGAATCTCGACTTCATTCTCTCGATCATCTTCGGAACCGTTTCGGCATTTGCTTTCGGACTTGCAATTTTGTGTTTTCGCAAAGCTCTCAGGGTTTCAGGAGAACGCGATGGTGACCTCAAGATGTTCATGTGGGCAATGGGGTGCATGCTCGGCCTCATCGTGTCGGGCATGAGTGCCGGATACATCCTCCTTCCAATCATCATGCACCGGGTGGGGTAGCTTCACTTGGTTCATCGAAGCAGTCTGCATCAATCGTCATCTTCAACGATGGGTTCACAGTGGATCAAACTTCGAAATCCACTCGTCATGGAAAACACTTGAAGCGGCGGCGGTAAAGGAACAATTGAGGGTAAAGGTACAGTGAGAAGCGTTGGGGCACCATTTGTGTGTGATCCTCTGTACAGCTAGTACTCAAAGACAAGACATTCGCCGGGCGCAAGCGTTACGTGTATGTGGTGATCCCTCACTTCTTTTCTTTTCCTGCTGAGCAGATCAATGACGTATGACTCCGCCGAGTCGATCTTGATGGAGACGGATTCTTCCGCCAACAGATTTGCATTCGCGACTACTGCGAGTTTCGTCTTCTCATCATCACTCACCCTTGCAAATGCAATGAGATGATCGTTGTGGTCACTGAGCATCCGGAAAGTTCTCGGCTCCGGGTTCGCAATCAGGTCTGCATACTTCCGACGGATTCTTGAAAGCTTGGCAACCCACTCTGGAAATTGGTTCTTATTCAGCCAGTCATATCCATATTCACTGAACAGTGGCAGTTTCTCAGAGGGAAGCAGCTTGAGCTGTTCCCTCGAGAAATCAAGACCCGTGTTGATCGGATATCCTTCGGCAAGTTCGAACCCCGAGTGGATGAAGGGGATCGCCGGAAGAAAACAGTTCACGACCCACGACCACCTGGCATAGCGGACGTCTCCTGGACGCGCAGCCGCTCTCGGGGTATTATGGTTCTCGGGAGTCGCAAAAAACGGAATGGGAAAGCCTTCAGTCGCAAGGCGACGACACAACGCTTTCATCCGCGCCGGATGGTGCTGGTCAATCCAGCAGAAGCCAAACACCGCGTTGTATCCTTCTTCCCTGCTTCTTCGGGTGACAGAGAAGTTCTCATCCCAGAAAGCAAACTCAGGATCGCGATTGCGGGCAGTCTTCACGATCTCAGATTTGAGTTCCATCGGCAACGCATGTCCCATATCGATCATCACGCCATCGATGTGAAACTCACGTTGATAGTACGGGATAATGCCCACGATTTTCTCCCAGAGCGGCGCGTTGATGTTGTGGGGCTGGGTCAGCCGCAGGTCGTACATCCGAACTGTGTTGTAGGCAATGTAGTTGAAGTCGGGGTGGTCATACAACCGCAGATATGTCACGTCGCCCCACGGTGGCTGATTGTCATCGGGGGGCCAGTCGGCAAATGCGCCAGGGATCTTCACACGTACGTCATCGGGAAGGACCCCGATATACTTTCCATTTTCCTTCACCACCGCTTCGGTCGCCGGAGGCAGCGTGAAGAACTCCTTGTAGATGTTGTGAGGAGGAAGGAGATTATCGAAGCGATGTTCGCTGACATCGTGGTGGATCTTCTGAAGTTCATCGTGGTTGAAGAGAGGCGAGCCGTATCTGGACTCATCATGATGGTGGGGATCCCGAATGGGAATGGTTTCCTTGATCCAGTAAAACCATTCCGGATGTTCCTTCACCCAGTCGGCATCCTTAGCTGCAGTGCGAAAAACGAACTCCACAACGACACGAAATCCCATGCCGTGAGCAGCCTCAACGAATGCTTTGAATTCTGTCTTCGCATCCAATTTCAATAGAGGCTCTGACTGGTTCTCATCCAGTTTATAGTGATTTCTGATTGCATACGGCGAGCCCAGTGTCCCTTTGTTTCCATCGTGCCCGATCGACGTTATCGGCAGCAAATGAATTGTATTTGCGCCGAGCCGCTTGATGTACGGCAACATTGCAATCGCTTTGAGAAACGTGCCGGTTTCCCGGAAGCCCTTTGCATTTACCGGAAGGTCGAGTTTCCCGTTGCCGTCATGATCGAATGCCGTCGTCGTCCGAACAAACACGTTGTAAATGACTGCATGCTTCGTCCATTCCCCACCTGTGTTTCCCTTGCGACGGGATGGCCTCCCTCGCTTCACCTTCTTTATGACATCGAGGTAGAACCTGAATGGATTGACCTTCACTCTCTTCGGTTGCCCTGCCGGGGATATCCAGAGAGAAGGCACATAGTAGGTGAAGCGTTGCCTGGCTTTCGCCTTGAGCTTACGCCTGAGAGCATCCTCAAGTTCTTCCAAGGCACGAATGGGTGATCGTTTCTTCATGAACTGTTTTGTCCCCGATGTATCTCTTCTAATGACAACTGTCCGTAATGTCGCGACTGCACGATACGGTCCGAAGAAGATATGTGTAGCAGAGGCGACTTAGCAAACATGGATTCGCGTTACATGTCGATTCGAAAGTATGACAATCGAGGCGAAGATGCAATTGTCGCCGCGACAGGGCGCGAGGAAGTCGGAT
>DPLS01000208.1:0-2433 GCA_003541875.1 Bacteroidota bacterium
ACCTCCGCACGCTTTATGCACGATCCAAGTTTGTAGTCATCCCCATACTGGAATCAGACACAGACCATGGCGCAACAAGTATTCTGGAAGCAATGGCCATGGGGAAGGCTGTGATTTGCTCAAAGACCACCGGTCAGGTTGACGTAATACAGGAGGGAAGAACAGGCCTACTAGTACCTCATGGCAACCCAAGCGACCTCCGTAAAGCGATTGAGTACTTGTGGGAGAATCCTGAAGTGGCCGAGAAGTTGGGGGCGGAGGGAAGGAGACAAGTTGAACGCGAACACGCTATCGAGACATTTGTAAGCAATGTGAAGTCGATTGTCTCCGATGTAATTCTCTCGAAGAAAGAAGACTCGGACGCGAAACACTCCCGAACATTCGTTCCGGCCACCAGGGCCGTCAACAATGTGAACATTCCGAGCGCCGCGGCAGATGCAAAACCGTCTCCGCATGGGCCCCTCGCCCCTTCTCGTCTGAAGATTCTGATGATTTTTCATTTCTGTCCGAATCCGCCTCCGCGAGATTTGGGCCCGGCAAAGCGAACCTACCCACTTCTTCGAGAAGCGTTGAGGCGACATGATGTATCAGTGCTAACATTTGGCTCGCCAGAGGAGGAACGGAGTTTCAGGAAGCAACTGGGTACTTTGTGCGACCGGATTGTTTTTGTCAACAATTCCAGACCGAGGTACATCAACTTCTTCCGGCGAGCATATGCACTACTTCGGGGGAAAGGTATGTTCTTCACGTTGCACAGCCGGAAAATGCAGAAGAAGTTGGACGAGCTTTGCCGCGAGAATCACTTCGACCTGATTCATTGTGCCACACCTCTCTTGGGGTTTCACAGATTCCCGACGGGTGTGCCTCTGGTGAGCGATACCCACAACGTAGAACACGATTTGCTCTACCGCTCATTTCTTGAGTCAAAGAGCCTGACCGGTAAGGCAATTTGCTATGTTGAATACAAACTTGGGAAACCGCAAGAGATCAAGAACTGTGAAAAATTCGATGCAATCGTCGCCACCACAAAGCGTGATTATGAGGTACTGCATGCCGAGATGCCACACCACCGAATCAGCGTCATCCAGAATGGTGTGGATCCGAGTTTCCTTGAACCTCTCAACATTGACGTCGAGCCGAGGACTATGGTCTTTACTGGACTGATGAGCTATTTCCCTAACACCCATGGTATCCTCTTTTTCCTCAACGAGGTATTTCCCCATATTATCAAGAAGGTTCCGTCTGCTTTGCTTTATATCGTGGGAAAGAGCCCATCAAAAGTCGTCCAAGCAAGAGCGTCCAGCAATGTCATAGTCACCGGATTTGTAGAAGACGTTCGCCCATACATTGCGCGTAGTCAGGTATACATTATTCCCCTGCTTATCGGCGGGGGGATTAGAGGGAAAGCGCTTGAAGCAATGGCAATGAAGAAGGCAATCGTTAGCACCTCCATTGGGTGTGAGGGCATTACTCTTAAAGACGGCGAGTCCGTTGTTGTTGCAGACGACCCCATAGAGTTTGCAGATTCTGTGGTTCGCCTCTTTGATGCGCCCGAGGAGAGAGAGAGGCTCGGAAGAAATGCCCATGCGACCGTCGTTCGAGAGTACGACTGGGAACAGAAAGGGCTGCAGTTCGATGAACTCTATCGATCCATCGTCAAGGAAAGGACGATCCGGTAAGTCGCGAAAGCTCAATCTGATGCTCAGCCTGAAGTTGAATCAGTGTGCGCTCTTGTAACAAACGGCGTCTCCAGAAAAGGAAAAGAGTCAAGAGACTAATGGAAACAGCATCAATGATCGTACATACCGACTGCCGACACTACAAAGGATCCATGCCTTGCCGGTTCCACAAAACAGATGGCCGACTGTGTGATGGCTGCGTGGACCACGACCCAATCAAGACACGCATTCTGATTGTTAAGCTAGCGGCAGTGGGTGACGTTCTTCGCACAACGTCGATTCTCCCGCCGCTGAAACAGAAGTACCAAGGAGCGCATATTACCTGGGTGACCAAGAAGAACGCCGCTCCCCTCTTGTCGGGAAACAAGTGCATAGATCGCATCCTCTCCATCGAGGAAAACTATATTGAGTTCCTCCGGAATGAATCGTTCGACATCGGCATCTGCCTGGATTCTGACCCGCACAGTGCAACCATACACTCTGTGGCGGAGTGCAAAAACAGGTTTGGCTTTGTCGCAAACAGAGCAGGAGCCGTCACACTTGCCAATGACATGGCAAGCGAATGGTGGTTGATGGGTGTAAACGACGATCGCAAGAAGAAGAACCGCAAAACCTACCAACAGATCATGTACGAGATCTGCGACTTGCCACTCCCCACACAAAGACCGCAATTGACTCTCAATGATGGGGTCCGGGAATTTGGCGCGAGCTTTCTGCGGCGCAACGGGATCAAGTCGTCATCCAGGATCGTCGG
>DPLS01000208.1:2661-2865 GCA_003541875.1 Bacteroidota bacterium
CAACGGGATCAAATCATCATCCAGGATCGTCGGAATCAATACCGGCGGAGGCGGACGCTGGCAATACAAAAAGTGGACTTTCGAAGGATATGTCGATTTCATCCGTTTACTGAAGCAGCGCCACCCATCCGTGGAAATTCTTCTCTTCGGTGGACCCGAGGAAGTGGATCTTAACAAGCGCATCCACGCAACAGTGGGAGACCT
>DPLS01000208.1:3110-8477 GCA_003541875.1 Bacteroidota bacterium
CGTGTGCTCTTCCGATCGATGCCGGGTGCAACAACTCGCTCATGGAGTTCTCTTCGCTGGTCAACACTGTCGACATACTGCTAACATCTGATAGCCTTGCGATGCATATTGGCGTGGCATGTGGAAAGGCAACCGTTGTGCTTGTGGGACCAACATCACCATGGGAACTCGACGTCTTCGGAAGCGGCGAGATTCTCCACAGCAACATCGAATGCCTGGTATGCTATCTTTCCAAGTGCGACAAAGTCGTGACCTGTATGAACACACTTTCCCCGGAATACGTTTTGTCAAAGGTTCAACTTTATCTGAGTTGACGAGCCTGAAATGAACAGAGATCTTTGTAGACTGACACATGGTCTTTCGTAATACCATACTGCTTCTGCGGCCCAGGCAATGGATAAAGAACGCGTTTGTCCTTGCACCACTTGTCTTTTCAAAGGAACTGTTTGTTGTCCATCCGCTGATTGCTGCGCTCGAAGCACTTGTCGCATTCTGTCTGACTGCGAGCTGCGTCTACATCATCAATGATATTTCCGACATCGAAGCGGATCGTGCCCATCCCGAGAAACGAAATCGCCCTTTGGCGGCAGGCCTCATCAGCCGAACGCAGGCACTCATTGTCGTTGCGGTGCTCTTCGGGATTGCATTGCTCCTCGCTCTTGAAACGAATCTCCGGTTTCAATTGGTGCTCGTGGTCTACTTCATGATGAACCTTGCATACTCGGCGAAGCTGAAGGAGATTGTCCTGGTGGATGTTTTCATCATTGCCGCAGGATTCATGCTACGAGTACTTGGCGGAGCATTTGCCATCGACGTGCAGGTCTCCGGCTGGATCGTTCTTTGCACTCTGTTTGTTTCGTTGTTCCTCGGTTTCGCCAAACGGCGGGGGGAGCTCCTGCTCGTCCAACAGGTACGTCCAGGCACTGAGCGCAAGGTCCTGACAAGCTACAGCGTGAACTTCATCGATCAGATGTTGACGATTGCTGCCGCAGGTACAGTGATTTCGTACGCTCTGTACACCGTTGCCCCCCGAACCATCGAAATATTCGGAACAGAAAAGATGATATACACAACAGTATTCGTCATCTATGGTATGTTCCGTTATCTCTATCTGATTCACATGAGGAATTCGACGGAGAATCCAACGAACGCTGTGCTATCCGACCTATCAATTGTTGCAGTCACCATACTGTGGGGTATCACCTGCATTGCCGTGATCTATTTTGGCGGGAAGGGCTAAGGGATGCTCACCTCCATTCTCTTCGCAGTGCAAATACTCCTGCTTGCCACGTTCGGGTTCGTCGTCGCGTACCTGTTTGTCCTCTCGATTCTGGCGGCGTGTGCACGCACGCCTGCAAGACCGGAACCGCACACCCGACGACGGTTCGCGGTACTGATTCCAGCACACAACGAAGAATTCACTATCATACCGACGATCCAAAGCATCTTTCGACTCGACTATCCGCGTAAACGATTCGATCTGTTCGTCATCGCCGACAACTGCACCGATCGTACGGCCGAGGTGAGCAAGTCCCGTGGTGCTATCGTGCTCGAACGAACGGACGACCTTCAGCGTGGCAAAGGCCACGCACTCCGGTGGTGCATGGACCGGCTCCTCTCACAGACGGAACGGTACGATGCCTTTGTAGTGGTGGATGCCGACAGTGTCATTTCAAGCAACTTTCTTTACGTCATGAACTGCTGCCTTGAACAAGGTGCGAAAGTCATGCAATCGAGCGATCTCGTGAGCCCGCAACCGACATCGTGGAATTCGGAGATGACACGACTGGGATTCGTGCTCTATAACCATGTGAGGCCATTGGGCCGACAAGTTATTGGTTGCTCTGCCGGACTCAGAGGAAACGGAATGTGTTTTGCGGCCGAGGTCCTTCGCTCACACCCATGGCAGGCTTACTCACGCACAGAAGATCTCGAGTTCGGGTTGCATTTGCTGCTGAAGGGCATTCCGGTTACATTTGTCCCTGATGCCGGAGTGCTTGCAACGATGCCCCAGAACCCGCAGCTCGCTGAGAGCCAACGCGCTCGGTGGGAAGGCGGAAGATTTCCCGTGATCAAGAAATTCGCTTCGCCACTCCTACAGGAAGCTCTGCTGCGCCATTCTTTGAGATGTGCCGATGCATTCATCGACCTGGTCACCCCTCCACTCATCAATCTCATGGCATTGGTATCATGTGTTCTGTTTGTTACTGTCGTGCTCTACGTGGCGGGTCTCAGCTCGATGCTCTCATTCGCGCTTATCTGGACAATTGTGTTTGTGTGCGGTTTTCTTCATATGTTTATTGGTTTGTACGCTGCCCGGGCCGATAAGTCACTCTACAAGGCCCTTTTCCATCTTCCCCGATTTACGATATGGAAGGCGTTCCTGTATTTGAAGCTCGTACAGCGTGGAGAAACAAAGGAATGGATTCGCACGACACGTGAGCCTGCAGTGGCACACGAAAAATCGGCAAAGATATGAAATCCCCTTGTTGCGGCAAGCTGACAAGGATCTCATCAGGGCCTAGGAGGTGCGCTCAATGCCGAAAGTTCTTCTGATAGATGATGATGAACTTGTGCTGGTGATGATGCGTAATGCCTTGGAGGATGAAGGCTACGAGGTCCTTTCAACAGCGGATGGACCTCAAGGAGTTGTCATCTACAAAGAGCAACGACCGGATCTGGTTCTGTTGGATATTGGTCTTCCGAGCATAAGCGGACTTGAGGTTCTCAAAGAGATTCGAAGCTTCAACCCAAAAGCACGTGTCATCGTTGTCAGTGGATATGGTACCCCGGAGTCGGTTTCGTCTGCCGTCCGATACGGTGCGTGGGACTTTGTGGAGAAATCAATTCCGTTCGAGGATCTCTTAACAAAAATACGAAACGCGTTATCTGTTGTGCGAGGATAGCCAGCCTGGCACAGTTCAGAACGCGGATCTACTTCTATGCAAGAAACATTGGCGCGGGTTGGCGACTCTTAAACGGGGGGTCGCCCTTCTGAACTTTGCCTGACCCCATTGTGAGATGATGTTTCGTATGGTTGTCCTAATGTACCATAGGGTATGTCCAGATAGCGAGGAGGTAACCTCGCGCTATGTCGTATCGAAAAGTAACTTCCGCAAACAGATGGAGTTCCTCTCACGGAACGGATACTACACACCGACCCTGGACAAACTTCTGCACGGCACACCTAAGGAGAACCGAAGTCGTCCCATCGTGATCACCTTTGACGATGGGTACCTCGACAACTACGAGAACGCGTTTCCTGTACTTCAGGAGTTCGGATTCTCCGCGCTCATCTTTCTCGTCACAGACTTCTCACGCAGTGCCAACTGGTGGGACAGACCTGGTCGGCTAGGAAATGTAGATCTCTTGAGACCACATCACATCCAAAGCATGTCGAAGGCGGGTATCCAGTTTGGCGCTCATTCGTTCTCACATCCCCGGTTGCCGGAATTGGACGATAACGAACTTGGAGAGGAACTCCGAAAAAGCAAGCTCTCACTTGAAAGCACTGTGGAACAATCCTTCTCCCCGATCGCTTATCCGTATGGGTGCGTGGATAATCGCGTAAAGGATGCTGTAAGACGAGCCGGTTTTCATTGCGGTTTTGCTGTTTACTCAGGTCCGTTGAGCTACTCGTCAGACTTGTTTGAAATACGGCGCGTGTTCATGACCAATCGCGCCAGCTTCCTCTACCTTCTATACAAGGCCTATGGAGCCGATCATCTTGTTCAATGGGCTTTGTGGTCAGTCAAGAAACTCTTTGGCCTCCAGGACAGAAGCCGACGGAAGCGGCAGATGTAGGATGGACAACCCCTTGGACGCGATCGACTCCTGCTCGACATTCACGTTGGTTCATACTACCTGGGCTTTGGCTGCAGCGGCAACTTCCGGCTACTGAAGGCTGTATGAAACGCCGATCGGCCGGTTGGCTTTCAAGTGTGTCTGTATGGCGAGGTAACCGATTCCGTTGAAGATGGCAATGGACGCAACAAGCTTCTCCCGAGAGCTTTCTCCCCTCGACAATGTGACCGTAAATGAACGAGGGCTGCGAACGCCAATGGGCAGTGGAACGAGGAGCGTAAGCCCATCGATATCAAGGGGACCGACGACGGAAAAGCCACCGCTCTTGAGGGCGGAATCATATTCCACCTGCTCGATTTGCAGGTCACTGCGCGCGCGGACGAACTGGAGCCACTCATTGGCACCGAGCATCGGAATGTTTTGCTCCCCCAGGTAATCCACGATTGATGTAATGAGAGGCCACGTGGTTGGAACTTCAGTTGGCCATCGCATCGACACATGTTCGGGGTGCAGATTCCAAACGAGCGTTGAATGGTACTTTTCAATACTCTCATCGATTAAGGTACGGCTTGCTTCTATGAGCCGTTGCGTTGTGAGGCTGTCATTCGGAACGCTTGGCATGACTTCTCTCGCAGCTACATCATCCTCAAAGACTGTTGATTGACCAAAAAGGTCTATGAACTTGCCGTCGGTCGTGAGAAATCTCATTGGATGCCCAGACCCATTGATGTATCCGAAACCAGAAGGAGAATTCCACTCCTCGTCACCTTTCATGGCTCGATCCTGCCTCTGCGGATTCGCGCCACTGATTGAAAAATCCATCTGGAAACCATACTGTGCGAGAAGCTGAGGAGTCTCCGTCCAGCCCGGCCAGATAAGATAGTGTAGGCGGGTTACTGCGCCCGCTCCCACGCGGAGTCGGCTGAAGGCTTCACAACCAAATTCTACTTCGTCACGAAGGTCAGCAAACCGTGGACGGAAGAAGTATGTACGAGAAAACCAGCTTGCAAGATATTGTCTTGCCCTCATTACGACGTTCGAGCGTCGAGGGTAATAGAGATGGGGTGCAACAGTATGGCCTCTCCTCACCAAATCATGCGTGAGGTGAGTGTCAATCATGTCGGAATACACAAAGAACGTGTAGTGGCCGCCTCTGCGGTCAAGATACTCAGAAACTCGCTGGATCTCGTTGTGCCAGTTCTGACCGTGATGATCCCCGGTCAGCAATGCGACGCTTGGGAATAGGAAAGGAAAATACCACACACGGGGGACGATGGTCCTCGACTGGAGAAGGAACATGACAATGTGGGCAAACACTTTCTGCTGTTCATCGGCTTGAGGAATCGACCTGTTTGAGTAATCGAATGTGCCGTAGAACAGGTCGGAGCACTTAAATACTCCGTCACCATCATTGTCAACGCCTTCACCCCGGTTTCTTTTCAGAGGCTTCCCTTGTCGGGTGAAGACGATCGATCGGCCAAGGTCAAAAGCAATAAATGCTGACATGCCTTTGCCAACTGTGGCGACCCCAAAGGCAGGAAAGGTTGGCGGCTCTCGATTGTC
>DPLS01000158.1 GCA_003541875.1 Bacteroidota bacterium
ATAAGCAACTATCGGCATCTCGTGTTCTGTCCCAAGATCGAAGGTGCTGCTTGAGTTCGTGCTTGCCTGTGGATGCTTGACATAGGTGAACGTTCCACTCACAACACTCGGCCCGCAGGTCATGGTGTTTCCGGTTATCTGCGCATACGCCCCGAGAACGCTTGGATAGTATGTCAGCAGATAGGTGTCGCCCACAGGAAGAACAAAGCAATCATCAACCGCCACATAGGTTCCCGATAGCGTGTGCGTCACCGTGCAGGAATGAAAGAAAAGATAATCGGTAGGCAGTCCGCACACGCTACCGGAGAACGTCTTCGATGCGGTCAGTTCGGGGAAATGCTCCTGTGGTACGCGGTGAAGGTAGTTCATGACCGCTTCATTGATCCACTGGATAATTTCCGCATCCGTCCGAAGGGGTGTGGTTACGGTCGAGGGCTCATTTATGTTCGACCGTACCCGCGTGACAAGTTCTCCGTTGGTTGAATTGAGAAGGCCCATTTATACCCCCCACCCCGCATTGAACACCGAGCGCCCGTCTCGAATTTTCATTGTCTCGTACAGTTCAGCGGACTCTTCGCGGAGTGCTTCCCCGAACTTATCCCACTTGCGCTCTTCTTCGGCTTCTTCAAACTCTTCAATCTTCCGGCATACCCGAGCCCACCCTCCATTACTCCAGAGATCCGCCGCCCGTAACTTGTCGAAGATCGTTCGGGAAAAAAGACCGGGCCTGATGATTCCAACCAGCACGTAGCCGTCTTGCGCCCGGATGTAATCATCATGCCATTGGTCGTTTCGGATGGTTCCCGGATGAAGACTCCTTGTTACCCGACGCTCCAAGTGGAACGTCTCCGTCCTGCGGGACCATCTGACTCTTAGATCGGGATCAAATACACGTAGTTCGTTCAGGAACCATTTCGGGGCTTCCGCCATTGGTTCTCCTTAGTAAACGTCGTCGTGATCTGCGACGTTGGATGCGTCGTCAATCGGAGTCCTTGTTACCGTCACCTGAACAACGAGATTGCGGGGCGCTACGGATATCTGGTCGATATCCATACTGATGACATCCCCTGCCGCCAATGCTGTTGGCTTGGTGGCAAGCGGGCTATAGGTAGCCACCCCGGTTGTCGCAGCCAAGGTGATTTTGGTCGCGGTCGAAAATATGGTGGTCCCGTTGAGGTTAATATCGACGACGCTATTGGTGGACCCGGAGCCCGTGTTCCCGAGCTTGGCAACAATGTTGCTTATGAACCCTGCGAACGGAACGACCGACACGTCTTGTTCAACGGTCGCCGTCAACGTCTTTGTGTATTTAAGGCTGATTACGAAGTTGTGAAGATTTCTTATGCGGATGCCCATGTTGGATACTCCCTCTGTAGTTGACCCCAACATCTGGGGTGAATGTCGGATTGTAGTGTTCGGAGAGGTGCCGGAGTCGCACCGACGTTTGGATTGACGGCCCAAACTTCCTAGAAACCTCTCCGCTTGCCCCGCCCCACAGGGAAAGAGCTATTTCTTTTTTGCGGTTCCCACCGGAGCCAACGGGTCGTCAACCTCTGGCTTTCCCCAATGGGTCTCAAGATGTGCGCGAAGCTCATCCGTGGTTTTGAATCCCTTCATATTGCACTGTTCAGACGCAACATACGGACAGTCGAAGGTAATAATCCTTTGCATCCGCTCTTGGTCGCCCTTCATGTCGCTCAGGAACTCCATCTTGTTCCGGACGAAAACTCCTTCATCATCAAGCACAACGCTGCGCTTGATTGCATGAACAGCGATGTGGTCCGGAAGGTCAACAATAGTTCCCGGCGCGTAGGGGCCAAATACTGCGGCATCAAAACAGAACTCAAAAGGTTTATCGTCAACATTGACTACTCGCACACATCCTCCTGATTACTACTATTCGTGCAACGCTTGAACAGTAGTGGTTATGCCGTCCAGCCGGAATCCTTCGTTCGGACGGTCGGAATGGTAATTGTCGAAAATTCGGTAGAACGCTTCCCACTTGTCGTATCCTGCGACATTGCGGAAAATGCGTTCGTCTTCATCCGCCCACTCACCACGCACATGAATGTACCGGGTGATGGAGCCCTTCAGGAACCCGAACAGCGTTCCGTAAGGAGCCTTTTTGGAAACCTTCCACGGACGGTCGCCATAGGTGATTTCTCCGCCTTGTTTGAGCGCGGCCTTTTTGGTTCCACCGTCTGGCTTGCTGAGATCCACGCCGGAATACCGACGATCCGGTTGCAGGAGCTTCAGGTATTCGCGCCGGGTGTCATACCCGGTGAAGAACACTCCGTTATTCCCGAAGTCTCCTCCGCCCATTTCATCTGCGGCGTCAATTCCGCGCTGAATGGCATCTAGGGACAACGACCCGTTGATAGTCAGCACGGTTGACTTGAAAATGGGATAGGTTGTGCGGTTGATGTTGGAAAGAGTGTTGGCATACGTGCCATCGTCAATAAGCCCCAAGAGGCCCATTGGTTCGTTGTTGATGGAGTTGTAGGCTCCATCGGTCGTAATGCCAACTACCCTCTTCGCCCGGACAACATAGGCGTTGTCGGAGAAGGTAGTCCCGGCTTTGTACGCACTCATTACAACCGTATGCCCCGTGCTGGAGATCGTGTTTCCGCATGTGAACGTACCTTCAACGGTTGTTCCGCCAGTTGTGATGACGGCGTAGAAGGCTCCCCGCGAGAGGAAACGGGCTCCATTGGTTGTTGGAGTCACCCCATACGGAGAATCCACCGTCAGGGTTGTGGAACTCGTGGTTGTAATTGCGCCATTCACCAGACACAGGACCCCGTTTCCGGCACCGAAATTCTGGCGCTCACGCTCATTCCCGAGATCCTTGACGAGCCCTTTGACTTCGGACTCCATTGCGCGGGTGAACGCGCCCTTGTTCTGCAAGGACGATTTGATTACCTGTCCGGTCAACTCGATCCTGCCATAGTTGAACTTCTCGGCAATCTTTACTTGCGCGTAGCCTTGCTGTCCAGCAGCCGGAAGGGGGTCGCCTTCAGCGGATGCGCCCACGCCTTCATTTCTGGAAACGTGGATAGTGTAAATAACCTGACGGCCTGTCCAGTCGGACGAGTCGTTTTCGTCAATCCAATCGGTCAAGGGATTGACCATGTTCAATTGCTCTTCAATGCGCGGCCCGTAAACATCCTTGCATTCTGTTACTTATATGACCAGTTTTAACTGGCGGGCAGTCGTTTCCGCTGCCTCTGCACGTTGCCGTGCAGTCCGGACTTTTCCTTCACCCGATTTATCGGGGCTTGCCGTCAAGTCTCTCGCCGGGGTGTCTCCGGTTCGGTATCTATTTATCGCTTTCATCTTTTCGACGAACGCAAATCTTTGCTCATAGACACCTGAATTTCTTCCGGTCCAATGGTTGCCTTTAGCTTTACCAATCGCTGCAAATTCCAGCATGGTTTCGGCCTGCTCTCGTTTTCCGACGAGAAAAGGCATAACTGCATGGCAGAAAACCACTAAATCCCTGAGTGATGTCAATGCTATTACCCAAGAACTCTTGCGATTCCCCCTCCCTTTGCACGGACAATAATTCACGGAATGCCCAATTAGCATTTCGAATATCCGCTTCACTTCGAGGATTATCGCAATGTTGGTGTTTCCTACCGCGAACGAATACTTCACCACTGGTCGATTACGGTTGTCCTTGGTGGCTGACAGATAGAAAGATCCCTCTCCATCTGCTATCCCTGCCATCCATGCTAACTGTTCATTCACCGTAATCATTTGTTCCCTTGGCTGGGCGTTTTCTCTGTGAGAGGTTCGCCCTTTTAGCAAGATTTTACTAGCCTGTTACCAGACTAGGCCCCCATTTAGTTAAGGGCGGCATCAAAGGCGGTAAGGTTCATAGGCATGGAAAATTACCTCACGTTAATCGTTATTCATGTGGGATTGAAATACTGCCCACGCATCATCGTGAGTTTTTGATGTAATGCCCTTCTCGGCCTGAGTTCTTTCAGGCGGTTTATGGGTGACACCAGACCCACCGGATGGAAGCGAGGGCAACCTGGAAATCCTTCGCTTGTCCGCTAGATTCTGTTCAGTCTTGCCATTGCTTTTTCGCATGGCCCCGAGAAATTCATCAACATAGGTTCTGAATGCCTTGTCGATGCAGGACAGATTCCCTTGATTCCATTTTCGCATTAGCGCTTTGTCCGCCTTGATTTCGTCCATTACGTGGGCAGCAATACGCGCAACGATTTTTTCATCGCCGGGGAATCCGGCAGACTTGCAGAGGTCGCGGATTTTCTCTTCCGCGTCATCAAACTGTGCGTCCATTTTCTCTTGCTTGTCACGCTTGCGCTCTTCCAGAAGCTCTACAAGCTCCGGATCGGCTTCACGCATGATCTTTCGGACTTCCGCCAGCTTGTCAGGTGAAATCTTTCCTTTAGCCTGATCCTTTTCGGCCTGCTTCACCTGTTCCGTTTTCCACTTCTTGAACTCCAAAACTTCATCGGGGTCGCCAACGTGCTCCCGATACCAATCGACAATCTCTTGTGATTGGCGGGCAGCATCGTTGACTTCTTTGAAGCGGGTATAGGGAATTTGACGCGGTTCTTTTCCCGACTCTTTGCCATCCGGTTTATCGGAACCGTCAGCCGCCTGATTATGGCCTTCGTCGTTCTGTGCATCGTCGGAGCCTGACGATTGTGCCCCGGTTTTAACGTCTTCGTCTGACATAAACCCTCGTATCGTGAGGTAGCGATTTTCCGAGCCTAGATAGGCTCACGCCCCACAACTAACACGAGTCACAAGAAGGTCAAGCGAAAAAGTTATTTACTGCGGAATTGCGGATACTTGTTCAAATAGACTTCGATGTTTGACGGAAGGTCTTTTTGCTTGGCAAAACTGCACGACCAGTTCTTTCCGCGATCCAAAGCAGCCCCGCCATCCCCATGTTTTATGTGCAAACTCTTTACGATATGAGTCTGCCATCCGGCAGCGCGAACTCTGTAGCAGTAGTCGTCATCATCAAA
>DPLS01000060.1:0-3214 GCA_003541875.1 Bacteroidota bacterium
ACTCGGAGATGAAACGGATTGCATACGGATGACGCGGGAGGAGGAGGGGCAGGACAGCGCGGGATATTCTATAATAGAAGCAGGAGGCAGAGCCTCTCGTTCTACAACTCCAGGTTCATCAGTTTTCTCTGGATGGCGTACCTCACAAGATTGACGGTATCGTGGATGCCAAGCTTCTCCATGATGTTCGTGCGGTGGAATTCCACAGTCCTCACACTGATAAAGAGCCTGCCTGCAATCTGCTGGTTCGAACACCCTTCGGAAATGCACTCCATGATTTCCTCTTCCCGCTTCGTAAGCCGTTTATGATTCTTTTGTTTTGGGGAACCGTCCGCAGGCTTCAAGTACGCATCCATCATTGCTTCCGATACGGCCTCTGCAAGGTAGTGCTTCCCTTCCCGAACCGACCGGATCGCCTTGGTCAGATCGCCGACGAGCGAATTCTTCAGGATGTATCCGCTTACGCCCGAGTGCATGACGCGCCGAATGTACTCCACCTGCTCATACTGGGTGAGCATGATGATTTTGGTCAGCTTGGAAATCTCCGAAATCTCTTTTGCAGCTTTGATGCCATCCAGCACAGGCATGCTGATATCCATCAGCACAATGTCTGGCGCGAGAGCTTTCACCTTCTCTATTGCCTCCCTCCCGTTGGCAGCTTCGCCGACCACTTCGATATCCTTCGTGTCGGCAAGCAAGGCCGCGATGCCCGCGCGGACCAGTTGATGGTCATCCGCAATCACGATCCGGGTTTTTGCGGCGTGCTTCATTCTCTCTTTCCCCCATTGGATTCTACTTCGACTGCTGCAAGCGAACACGGAAGTTCGATGACGAATTCCGCGCCTCTTCCCGGTGCAGACTCGACGCGAAACATGCCTTTGAGCGACTCCGCCCGTTCACGCATATTCCGCAGCCCGCTGTGGACACGGCCACCGGCAAACGCTGCGGTTTCACCGGGATCAAAACCCGTCCCATTGTCGGCAACCGTGAGGGCCAGCAGATTTCTACGGAGAAGCAACTGAATTGTCACCAGCGACGCATGCGAGTGCTTCGCGGCATTCGCCAGCAATTCCTGGACGATGCGATACGCAGTCGTTTCGATCACAGAGTCGAAGCGGACGTCCGATTCCGGCAAATGGAGGTCAACCTCAATTCCCGTCCGGCGGATGAAGTTCTTTGCCAGAACTTCGAACGCCGCCTTCAGTCCAAAATCATCCAGGATTGCGGGTCGCAGGTCGTACGAAATTTGCTTCGCTTCACTTTCGGCTTCACCAGCCACTGCAACAAGCTCACGAAGCCGCTTCTCCACTTTGACATTGGCTGAGTCAAGATCGTTCAGCGCCAGTTCAGCGTTGACGCGCAATGTCATAAGCACTTGCGCAAGCCCGTCATGCAATTCCCGGGCAAACCGCCGCCGTTCTTCTTCCTGGATCCGCACAAGGTCGATCGACAGGCTCCGGATTTGGCGTTCGCTGGCACGCGCTGCATCATACATCTTGGCGTTATCAAGTGCAACGCCGATCTGGTTGCCGAAAATCTTGAGCAATGATTTGTCCTCATTCGAGAAGACCATGGGAGACCGGCGAAGAATGCTCAGCACACCAAGGACCGCGTCCTTTGAGATAAGCGGAATGGCAGCGAACGCTCTGATCTCCTCAATCTCACGCATGCGATGGTCAATCTGGTCACTCTGTAATGCGTCGTCGAGAAACTGTGCAACGCCGGTCTGGCACACCCGGCCAGTAATTCCTCCTCCGACAGGCCATCGCTGAATAATCTGTAAGGCGTCCTCACGGACACCTATATGGTACTTCGCTGTCAAATCCTTCCCCTGATCGTCCAGCATGAAGATTGCGCCTGCTTCAAAGCCCGTCACATCGAGCACCGTCTTGAGCGCACCCTCCAGCCGCGATTCGAGATGCACTGAGCGGGCCAAAACATCCGAGAGATGGCCCACGGCCGAAGTTTGCCTGTACTGACGCTTCAAGTCGTCTTCAGCTTTCTTTCTCCCGGAGATATCGGTAACCAACAAGACCCTCCCCCGGCCTTCCGGGTGCTCATCTTGTGACCAACTGGAATTGACGAGAGTCCATATGTCGGTTCCATCCTTTTTTACAAACTGAACCTCCAGGGGACCCGGGTCCAGGCCATCAGTGCTCTTCCTTCGTTCTTCAACCAGCCTTCTGGAATTTTCGTCGCGAATGAACTCTCGATGCTGCATCCCGATCATCTCAGACACCGAGTACCCGAGCAGTCGAGCCATCCGTGTATTCGCGTACGTGACGCGTCCGCTGACATCAAGAGCGATGATCCCTTCAATAACCGTTTCCACAACTCGCGTGTACTTGTCAACCTCAAGTTGGAGTCGGGTGCGTTGCATTTCATGGATTTCATTGAGCGTCCATGGTACGCCAATGAGAATAGCCAGTCGGCTGAACGAATTCCAAAATACGACCGCAAGGGGCAAGTGGCCAAACTCCCCAAAGAACATGAAACCGGCGCTGAGAATGCAAAGGCCAAGAGCGAACAGGGGCCCATCACGCCAGGAAACGAAAACAATCGGGACAACGTACATCAACGTGAAGGAAACCGTCACACCCGTGAGGCCGTCGACATAGCCTACCACCAGGACCAGGATAGTGCTAATGACCCGGACCTGAAGTATCGACAGCGCTGATAGCCTGCCGAGTATATTCACCCTGAACAGCTTTCTATAACCTTGAGACATCATTTGTATTCGCAAACCTCTCGTCCAAAGCGAAAGACACGTTCACTCCACTCTGAAGTCAACCGTTGGTGGCAGCCGTTGAACACCTACGTCTTAGAGACCCAATCAGCAACCACGAACCATCACGTCTCGGCCTTGCACCTGCAGAACGGACATTGAAGATTGAACAGACCGCATCAACTCTTGTCCGAGCGGTAAGACAAATGCCCATCTTCTGAGGATTTACTACACCGGAGCGAACGAAATTATTAATCGGGGAAGACTACAAAGGGCTCTTGCACTGAAAGGGAACTTAATAAATGGCATTACCACATGCAATGCATTTCTGCCGGAGCCATCTATGACCTGCTTCTCGGAAACATCTGTCACCCATCTCGGTGCAGAACAGAAACAGCACCAGGCAAACACACTTCGAGCGCTTCCCACAAATCCTGCGAGACATCAGACAGCAGTTGCGTGCTACCCGTGCTCAGGCGTACACCATGG
>DPLS01000060.1:3526-4355 GCA_003541875.1 Bacteroidota bacterium
AAGCCAGCCTATTCGACCAGCCCAAAGAGACACTACAGCAGAATCATCAACAACGCGAAGGATCACCGATCACTTCATGCCATAGTACGATGAGAGTTTTGCCAATCCCCACATCAAAGCCGTTGCATTCTCACCTTCAAAGGTGGCGATCTTCGCATAGGTCGAATCCCATAACTCTCTGGGAGAGTTGGGTTGTGGGATGCAGAGGTACTCTTTCGATGGGTTGTCTGAACACGAATAGATACAGAGAATCGCAGCCGGTTTCTTTGTCCCTTCCTTGAAGAGAGCTTTGAATTCAGTTTCTCTGAATCCTCCCGTGGTGTAGCTCAAACGGATGGAATTGATCTCCTCAAACGTGTACCCCTTCTTCATGTCAAGGCCGCTTTCAATCTGCACCCTGTAGCCCTTTG
This sequence comes from Bacteroidota bacterium, assembly GCA_003541875.1. Lineage (GTDB taxonomy): Bacteria > Bacteroidota > Ignavibacteria > UBA10030 > UBA6906 > UBA11986. Next base: position 3,937 of record DPLS01000060.1, read on the forward strand.
TTGCGTAGTTGTACTCTTCAAGGGTGGTTTGCGCTTGACCTTGACTCGAGAAGAACATGAGCACAAGTGAAAAGCCAGCAATAAGGAATGATGCTTTCATAGTCTCCCCATTTTTCGGTTAGGATTGGTATGTGTCCATTCATCAATGGAAGAAGATCCGCGTACAAGCTGCTAGCGGATTCGTCTTTGCTGTACGGCTCCGAAGGTGAGCGGACTACCTTCCATCGATCTTTGCAAATCTATAGGAAATACGCGAGACATGCAACAGCCCTTTGACAAGCGGAGAATTTCTCGTCCATCGCCCCCCCGACAACAAGTCGGACCGGCGAAGCATTGAATGCAGGTCTGCAGGTACTGTGAACCACAGCTCGCGTTAGCTACTTGAGGAGCAGCATCATTTTCACCGACGAATTGCTGAC
>DPLS01000205.1 GCA_003541875.1 Bacteroidota bacterium
GTTGTGTCGGTCACCAGTGACACTGTCGGCAACCACTGATGCAAGCAACGTCTCAAGAGCGCCCAACAACGAGATTGTTAAACCTGCTGGAATGAGGTTCGACCACGTCTTCAGTCCGTACGTCGGAAAATGCGGCAACGCGAAAGATTGAGGTATCCTTCCGATCAGGTCAAGAGCATCGTGCGTTCTCAGAGAAAGCGTAACAGGATCGACAGCAACACGGAGGGCATCCCAATGATCGAATAGAAACATACCAACCACTGTCCCGAATATCAGACCGAGGAGTGCTTTGGGAAGATTCTTGTTGACGAAGGGAGCGAGGGCGATAACGGCAATCGTGATAAGTCCGATCATCGGGGCGTTTGCAAACAGCTTAAGCTGTTGTGAGAAGATGAGAATCGCAATCCCGTTCGTGAAGCCGACGATGACCGGATAGGGAATGAAGGAAATGAATTTCCCTGCTTTGAAAAGGCCGTAGAGAATCTGAAATAGTCCCGCAATCAAACATGCGCCAACCAGCGCGTCCATCCCCCCGTACTGAATGTACACATGTGTCAGGATCACAGTCATGCCGCCGGTAGGACCTGTGATCTGACGGGGGGTTCCACCGAACAGGGAAGCAAGGAGACCAGTAAAAATGGCTCCATAGAGTCCAGCCACAGCGCCTTTCGGATCGCCGTTGCACGCCAAAAACCCAAACCCGAGCGCGAGGGGCAGTGCTACAACCGCTGAGGTCAATCCACCAATCAGATCTCCCTTGAAATGAGAAAAATCGAATTTGAGGAGGTCAGAAAACTGAAATTCCTTGAAGTACTCTTTTGGGAGAGAGAACATGAGTTGGTTCAATCCAAAATCTCATCAATCACACCGCCGCCCACGACATCTTCACCTTCGTAGAACACAACCGATTGGCCCGGGGTGATGGCCCGCCGCTTCTCGTCGAACACAACTCTCATCCTCCCATCCGACAGTTCTTGGACCGTGGCCGCACCGCCCCCATCCTTATACCGGATCTTGGCGTCAACACGACGCGGTTCACGGCAGTCGGCGTACTTGATCAGGTTGACGTTTCGAGCAACAAGCCCCTGCTTGTAGAGCTTATCCTCCGTTCCGATCTCGATGCGGTTCTTGGTCGCATCAATATGCGTGACATACAATGGGTCGGGCCGATAAACGCCAAGCCCCTTGCGCTGACCGATGGTATAGAACGGAAACCCATTGTGTCGCCCCACGACTTCACCGTTCATCAAAATCTCACCGCCCGCTACTTGTGTCTCCAATTCCGGGCGTCGCTCTTTTAGAAATCGTTCATAGTTATTGTCGGGGATGAAACAAATCTCGAAGCTCTCTGGCTTCTGCATATTCGGCAGGCCGAGCTTCTCACCAAACCCACGAGACTCCGCCTTTGTCATGTCGGCCAGGGGAAACAACGTCTTGCTCAATGACTCCTGCTTCAGTCCCCAAAGCGCGTATGATTGGTCTTTCGACTCATCGCGTCCGCGAGACACCACATAGCGCTTCGTCTGTTCATCAAACCTCACTTTGGCGTAGTGACCAGTTGCAATGTAGTCCGCCCCAAGCGCGGTTGCTTTCTTGATCAGCTCCTCCCACTTGATCTTCCGGTTACAGATGACACAGGGGTTGGGAGTCCGACCCGCAAGATACTCGTCGACAAAATTGTCAATCACCTCAAGTCCGAACCGCTCACTGAAGTCAAGCACATAATGGGGGAACCCGAGTTTTGCTGCAACTGCACGGGCATCATTAATGCCATCCAGTGAACAGCAACTACTCTCGTTACCAACGTTGCCGCCGACGTCCTCATATTTGTAGGTCTTGATCGTAATGCCGATGAGGTCATAGCCTTGCGATGCGAGGATTCCCGCGACCACAGAGGAGTCCACGCCTCCACTCATCGCAACCACAACTCTCTTCTTCATCTGCAATCCTTCAAATCAACTTTCTTGCTGAGTCCCGACACACAAAACGTGTCGGGATGCTCATTCTGACGTTGAGGTTAGCCTCACTGCGTTCGCTAACCTCAGTCAGAATGGCAAATCCACGCCACCACTCATTGCTACCACGACGCGTTTCTTCACGGAACAAACTCCAATTGCGGTGTCAAAGTAAGGAAATCAGGAGAGGGAAACAACGAAGGAGAAACCTCCGCAGGGGCAACCCGCGAGTCGCCCCTACGAAGGGATTTACGACGAGGAACGTCTTACATCTTCGCCAACATCTTTGCCGCCTTGCTTCTGATAAATGCGTAGTTCAGATTGGGTAGTGAGTTGTCGTTCGCCGCCTTCATGCAGAACTCTTTCGCCTTCTCCTTATCCTTCTTCCCCGCATAAGCAAGAGAGAGCCGGTAGAGGTTGTATGGGTTCAGTTGATTTGCCTGCTGCAACTCGGCAATAGCCTCATCATACTTCTTACCGGCAAGTGCGATCCTGCCCGCCAACTCGTGACCTTGACGCATTTGGAATGTGTTCTTAATCGCCGCAGCTCCGCTGACAGACTTCTCTGTTTCCGCTTTGGCGGTATTCAGATCATTCTTCTCTATCGCAATGGAAGCAACATTGTAATGATGTCCCAGCTTCACATTGTCCTTGATGGCCTGCGAAAGATCAGACTCTTCAATCGTCTTCACGGATTTCTCATACAGCGCCATCGCCTCGGCGTACTTTCCCATTTCCTGCAGTATGTTCGCCTTCGCCGCCTGGTCAGCAGACATGTTCGCTACATCGTTAATCTTCTCGGCAACAGCGTATTGCCTGTCCATTCCAGCCAACGCCTGCTCCATCTTTCCCCCATCAGCATCTACCACCGTCATGGTGAACATGGCAACTCGCAGTTCACCATCGTCTCGCGCCATGCCTTCCAGCTTTTTCAGTTCTGCTGCCGCCTCATCTGGTTTCCCCAAATACATGTAGTTCGCCGCAACACCGACATGAGAACTGACGAAGTTCGGATCGATGGCAAGAGCCTTCTGATATTCCTTGATCGACTCCTCGAACTTCCCCATCTTCATCAGCAGCTCAGCATACGAATCAGGGGGATTCGGGTCGCCGGGGATTAACTCAGTGTATTTCTTGAATGCCTTCTCCGCATCGTCATACTTCTCCAACGATCTGTATGTGTAGCCGAGGGAGTTGTATGCCGGTGAGTAATTGGAATCAATCTTCGTACACACCTCATAGTGCTCAACGGCTTTTGCATACTCTTGTTGGCCATTGTAGTAATTGCCGAGTACAAAATGAGCGCGCTCATCTTTGGGATATGCAGCGACGAGCTTCTCATACGTTTCCTTTTGCTTCGGCTGGTCCGCATCCACTCCCGCCTGGAATCCCATGATCAACAGGCGCTCTCCTTCAGAAGCTTTGTCAGCGTGTGCAACTGCCTTCTTCATGTTGTCAAAAAAGCCCTTGGCTGTTGTTGCAGCCTGCGCGAGCTGAAAATACGCGCTGGCAAAATTCGGGTCCTTCGCTACTGCATTCTCAAAATGCACGATGGAGTTTTGCAGGCGCAACTTCTCGGCCAGGTCACGGCCTTGCAGGTATTCCTTCTTCGCTTCTTCCGATGCTGTGGTGATCGGAATCTTCCCCGTGTCCACCACT
>DPLS01000292.1 GCA_003541875.1 Bacteroidota bacterium
CCAACACGGGGACTGTTCTCATCCGTGTGCGTGTACTCCCAGAATTCCTGCTCGAGCTCCTTGTTGTCGGAATAGACCTGCGCAATCCTGTTGTCTTTGATCTCGATTGTCAGAGGAGCATCGCTCAGGCTGCCGTACTTCGAACAAAGATAGTCGCCAACGACTCCGTCGACAACAAATGTCCCGTTCACCATTCGTGGAGCAGTAAACACCTCACCGCCGGGCAGGTTCCCCCACTTGTCAGGGCTAATGATACCGCTCGTCTTCAGCCATTTGAGTTGTGGGCTGAACTCAGCAGTGATATCTGTGCCGGCTTCGGTTTTTGTACGAATGGTCTTCGCCTTCTTCCCCATCTCCCACACTCGCGTGCTGATCTCGTCCACTTTGTTGAAATCCGCCCGCATGCCTTCGGTCATGATCTGGTGATTCACATTGATCATGTGTCCATGCCGGATTCGGTGATCACCCACCACTTGCGTCATCTGCATCCGTGTGCGCAGCTCGCCCGGCTGACCCCACGCTGCATACACACTCACTTGGCTGGTTGCGAGATTCTCAAGAATGGGCCGCGGCATGTCCACATGCGGGCGTGAACCAAAATCCTCGAGCACGAAGCAATGACAGGTCGCCCCAACCTTTGTCACCTCACGACAGACACTCCTGGCTATATCGCGTGTTCTCTCGTCTGTAATGACAGTGACCTTCTCGTCCGCCTTCACGCGCAGACACACATTCACTGCGTTGTACGCACCGGGAACAAGGGCTTCATCAATTTCAACGTCGGGAGAAACTGGGGTCATGGAATGTCTTACACTGTTCTCACTGGGGTTGGCGCGGGTACCTCAAGACCGACTTTGGTCTCTTCGATGATATAGTCCACCACCGCGTTGAAGTCATTGGTTCGCTCATACACCCGCAACTGCCGGTCTGCGCCGGTACCCATATCAAGAATCTTGTGCACGTAATTCACTTCCTCGCGGCTGTCAAGTTCATCAACAACGTCATCCACGAAGTGCAACAACTCACGGATAAGGTCGGGGGCGGGGAGTTCGATTTGCTTGCCAAAGTCGATGAGCTTGCCGGTGATACCATAGCGGCTTGCCCGCCATTTGTTTTCCATTATCAGCGCCCTGCGGTAGAGACGGAAACCCATGTTCGAGGCGTACAATCTGTACAGCTTCACAACCACGGCCTGCATCAGCGCGGCAAGCGCAATTGTCTCGTCTGCGCGCATCGGGATGTCGCAGATGCGGAACTCCAGCGTGCCGAAAAATGGATGCGGACGCATGTCCCACCAGATCTTCTTTGCGTTATCAATACAATTTGTTTTGATGAGCAGGTTGATGAAGTTTTCGTACTCCCCATAGCTCTGGAAATAGTCCGGAATATTCGTCCGCGGGAACTTGTCAAACACCTTGCAGCGGTACGAATGCAAGCCCGTATTGCGCCCCATCCAGAAGGGCGAGTTCACCGAGAGAGCGAGAATGTGCGGGAGGAAATATCGAGCCGCGTTCATCAGATGAATGGTGGCTTCCTTGTCCTCGATCCCGATATGCACGTGCAGACCAAAAATCAGATTGGCGCGGGCCACCTGTTGCATATCCTGCACTATGGTTTCGTAGCGCTTGTCAGGGAAGATGTCCTGGCGGTGCCACGCAGCGAACGGATGTGTTCCTGCAGCAGCTAGCCGGAGACCGTTCTCATACGCCAGATTCACAATATGCCGCCGCAGCTCGAACACCTCCGCCTTCGCTTCCTTGATGTTCTTGCAGATGCCGGTACCAACTTCCACGACCGATTGGTGCATCTCGGGTTTCACGCGTTCCTGGAGCTGCTTCTTGCTCTTCGAGATGATCTCTGCGTGGATGTGAGAGCGAAGATCCCGTGTGACGGGATCAACAGTCTGGAATTCTTCTTCTATCCCCAACGTGAAACTTGGTGGCATATCACCCTTTACTTTCTGGAAGCTTTGACGCTCCGCTTTGGTGATGACTTTTCAACATCTGCGCTCTGACCGTTCAAGAAACTCGCCCAGCGATATTCTGCCGCAGCCTTCTCACTACTCAACACCTTCTTCACGGCAAACTCAGCAACAGCATTGACAATCCATGTAAAGTTCTCGGGACCAACGGAATGATAATCCGCATCCGGGGCTGGGTTGAGAAAATCAATTGCGTAGGGAATACCATCGCAAACGGCAAACTCAATCGTATTGATGTCATATCCAAGAGCCTTACAGATCGTCAGGCAATCCTTCACCATCCGCTCGTACAGCTTTGGTTCGATGGGCGGTGCGTTTTTCACGTAGCGGTTTTCGTGCGGTTGCTTCGGGTCATACCGCATAATGTGGACACTCTCCCCACCAATGCAGTAGCAGCGGAAGTAGTCCTCAAACTCGATGTTCTCTTGCAACGTCATCACCAGGTCCCCCGTCTGATGATAGTAGTGAAAGAAGTCTTTCTCGTTGTGAATCTTATAGACGTTCTTCCACCCCCCCCCACTATGGGGCTTGAAGAATGCCGGGAAACCCACGTAGTTGAAGGCCGCTTTCCAGTCAATGGGAAAAATCATATTGCGGAACGACGTCGACGTTGTGCTTGGCGGATGCTGATGCGATGGCACAAGGACAGTCTTCGGGATCGCAACGCCGAGCTTGGACATTAGAGCGTAGTTGAAAAACTTGTCGTCGGCACTCCACCAGAAGGGGTTGTTGACGACAATAGCGCCACCGAGCACGGCGTTCTTAAGGTACGAGCGATAATATGGAACGTCCTGAGAAATGCGGTCGATGATCAAATCGTATTTTGTTGGCTCGGCCATGGTTGTCACACCAACCTGCACGTTTTCCGCAATGACACCGGCATTCAACTCGTTGACTTTCGCAACGAGCGCACCAGGAAAGGTGTCCTCCATGCCAAACAATACACCGACTCGTTTCATGTTATCTCCAGAATAATTGGTGAAATACCATCCGTCGTTCTGATGCCGTCTGATTCCCAAGAAAAGCTGAGCCGCTTGAGGAGGAGATTCATCGCCCCACTATCCTTGTCAGGACTTACAATGATTGTCTTGGATACACTCGATTTCTAAGGCGGGAAGGTGTTTCCAGAAGCTTTCATATGATAGAGATTTCGGCGTAGAGAATCAAGAAAAGGGTCCTTCGTCCAAGCTACAGAAGACCACGACCCAAAGTGATACTCACCCCTATGGTGCTTGAGAGCCGTGGTGTCGTGGCCAATATGCTAGCGCATTAGCACCGCCTTCTTTGCGTCAACGACAATCCCTCCGACCTGCAACTGATATAGGTAGACACCACTTGCGAGATGAGAGGCATCGAATTCCGCGAGATGCATTCCCGCCGCCTCTGTACGGTCGACAAGTGTCAACACTTCCCTGCCGGCAATGTCATATACCTTCAGCAATACGCGTCTCTCCTTGGAGAGAGAAAATGGAATGCGTGTCGTCGGATTGAAAGGATTCGGATAGTTCTGATGAAGGACAAATTGCTCTGGCACTGTACGCTGTTGTTCTTCCACATCAGTCGGTGAGGTGGACAACAGCTTCCTCGTGAACACTCCATTGCTGTGCGAAGCAAGCCTGATTGATCTGTTAGCTGGAGAAATCACCAAGTCCCCAACAACCACAGCTTCAAACAGACCGTCGTTGAAACTTGCCCATGTTGAGCCGCCATCTGTCGAAACAAACACGCCAAGGTCGTTGCCCACGTAGACATGATTCGTGTTGAATGGATCAACCGCCACGGCAGTGGTTGGAACATTCGGCAGCGGACTGCTGATGTGCGTCCATGTAAATCCGGCATCGGTGGACTTGGCAAGCCGGGTTGTATCGAAACCACCGAATGCAACGTACACGGTCATCCAATCTCCGGGATCAACTGCGATATCGAGTGGATACCGGTTCGGAAGATCTCCGGTGATGTCCGTCCAACTTGTTCCACCGTCCAGCGTTCGAAAAACGTGGACTCGTCCCGCACCGGGAACAGTGCCAACATACACTCTATTCTGACTGCTCGTTGCTATAGCTATGGACAGAACAGGGTTGCCATCAAGTGCTGCTCCGCCATTGGTGGCTGTCCAACTCCCAGCGGCGTTGGTTGACTTGTAGACTATCGCTCGTCCGAAGTAGAGATAGTTGGGATTGAATGATGAGAGGACAAATGGCGTGTTCCAGGCAGATGTGCCGCTGCTCGGAATGCCGGAGCCTGATGTAGAGAATGAAGAGCCCCTGTTGATTGACTTGGAGATTGTACCGCCTCCACGATTGCCCGCATACACAATATTGTCGTTCGATTGATTGATCGCCGTCCAGCCAATCTCGTCCATATCAGAACGATGGTATTCCCAGGCGGGCGATCCTCTATAAACAAATCCAA
>DPLS01000053.1 GCA_003541875.1 Bacteroidota bacterium
TCAGCAACTTGGCTCGATGATTGTCCAAGGCGAGATCGACATCCTGATCTTCTTCTGGGATCCGATGCAGCCACAGCCGCATGACGTTGACGTCAAGGCGCTCCTGAGAATAGCCGTCCTGTACAACATCCCGACGGCATGCAACCGATCAACTGCGGACTTCTTGATCTCTTCTCATCTGCTGAAGGAAAAATACGATCGTGTACTGAGAGACTACTCCGAGTACACCGGCAGAACAATTGATGTCTGATCGTCGGGCAAATGATAACGAATCTTCTTTTCATCGTATTGGTTACTTCAGAAATCAACTTGATTGTCTAAACACAAAGTAGGAATACGGACATGACAGCAGAATCACGCAAACAGCCCAAGTCGAGGGTTCAACTGACATGGCTCGGACACTCCGCCTTTCAGGCCATATCACCAAACGGCAAGATCGTTTTGTTTGATCCGTGGCTGGACAATCCCAAAGCGCCTGCTGGATCGAAAGAGATCGCGCGGGCCGATCTCATTCTCATTTCGCACGGCCACTCTGACCACATCGGCAATACCGTCGAGATTGCGAAGCGGACGAATGCCACCGTGCTAGCAATCTTTGAAGTGTATATGTACTTCAAATCGTGTGGTGTGACTTACGCACAAGGGATGAACAAAGGGGGGACCGTCAATATCGAGGGCATCAAAGTCACGATGGTCGATGCGAAGCACAGCTCGGACATTGATGTGAATGGGACGGTAATTCCCGGAGGCGAAGCGGCCGGATTCGTGGTTGAGTTCGAGAACGGCACAAAGATCTATCACGCCGGCGACACGTCGCTGTTCATGGATATGAAACTTATCGGGCAACTCCACAAGCCTGACATCGCGCTTCTTCCTATTGGCGATCTCTATACCATGAACCCAATGGCGGCTGCCAAAGCATGCGAATGGCTCAACCCGAAGCACATCATCGGGATGCACTACGGGACATTCCCAGCCTTGACTGGAACGCCAGAAGAACTACGGAAGAATCTTCCAAAACGGATGAGGCCGCGCGTATTGGAGCTTCAACCCGGGAGCCCGGCCAACTTGTGAGCCTTCGCAAACCGCAGAGGACCGTGTACTCTGAGATGCAGTGGAACGGAAGAGACAACCGGGAAATTCAAATGCCGTCAGGTACGTACTTCATTCAGCTTGAAACAGAAACGTACGCCAAAGCCAGAAAACTTCTGTTGCTGAAGTAGCGGTCCTCCACGGCAACTGTCAATGATGACCAAAGTCCTGCTCACGGAGGACTTTGTGTTTTGTCAATGACTACAACCCCAGCACACCGAATATCCACACTCCGAACACAACAATAATTCCAACCGTGAACAACCAGCCGAGCAGATCGAGAACGATCCCACCTTTCACCATATCCTTGAGTGTGATGTAGCCCGTTGCGTACACCAATGCGTTTGGAGGCGTGGCGACGGGCAGCATGAATGCCATCGACGCGGCAAGGGCTGTTGCGACCGAAAGCGTAACAGCATTCCCACCGGTTGCCCGCGCAACAGAGATGACAATCGGCACCATCATCGTTGTGATTGCAGTGTTCGACGTTACCTCGGTGAGCATAGCTGCAAGCAGAACGACAACAAACATCATGACCAGTGTTGATGGCGTCCCGAGCGATCCGATAAAGGTGTAGGAAATCCATGCCGCCAGTCCGCTCTTGAACATCACATCAGAGAGCGCGATCCCTCCGCCAAAGAGAATCAGCGTGCCCCAGTCAACAAACTTCGCGTCGCGCCAGTCCAGCAGAAACTCTCCGCGCTTGACGCTGACAGGAATGAAGAACAACAGCGTTCCTACAAAGAGCCCGATGGCATATTCGTCAAGCCAGGCAAGCCGCTCGGAGATTGCGTGAGGAAACAGTTGTTCCCGGAATGGCGTTACAATCCACAGGAGCGAGACAAACAAGAACATAGCGATAGTCCACTTCTCGCCACGTGAAAGTGGACCCAGGGTCGAGTACTCCTGCTTGAGCTTGGAGGTCGCTCCTAGCTCTGTCGCAGTTTCAGGCGGGAAGAGTCTCAGCAGCACCAACCATGCAACCGGAATGAACAGAACGACGTACGGGACGCCGAACAACATCCACTCCAAAAAAGTAATCCGGTGGTATGAAGGATCACCCGCAAACGTGGCGTTTAGAATTCCAAGCGCAATACCATTGGGTGGTGTTCCGATGATGGTTCCCATCCCCCCTATGGAAGCCGACCATGCAATGCCGAGCATGAGCGCCGTCCCAAACCTGGAAGTGCCCGGCTTGCATCCCATCGAAGACAGCACGCCAATGCCGAGCGGCAACATCATTGCAGCGGTGGCGGTATTGGAAATCCACATCGAAAGGAATGCTGTTACACTCATCATGCCAAGGAGAATCTTTCTGGAGTCGGCCGCGAGATTCCCGCGTGTCAACAGCCAGAGGGTGAGCCGGCGGTCAAGCTTCCACTTCTGCATAGCCGCTGCAATCAGGAAGCCGCCAAGGAACAGATAGATTACCGGATTGGCATAGTTGGCAACAACATTGGCAAGGTTGAATTCAACGGTTGTTCCATGAGCTGCGCCCCTCAGGTGCAACAGTGGCAAAAGTGCCGCGGGAAGCAATGCCGTGGCGGGGAGAGGAATCGCCTCCGTCAGCCATAGCACAATCATGAGAAGCGAAAGGGCAAGCACAGTCTGCATCGAGCGAGCGAGTTCGGCAGGATCAATCTGAACGTGCTGCTCGGCGATAACCTGCGTGGAAGTGCGAAGGAACGAGTCAAGCGTCGGCAGCAAGAGGACGAGAATGAAAAGACACAACGCTACGGCGAAGCCGATGGTTTGTCGAGTCATGATTGGATTCTCACAGCTCCTATTCCTGGCCCTTGGGGCATGAGGATCCGTCCGTTGTCAATCGTCGCACCTTGGAATGGGTCGTTCTTGATGAGCAGCGCACCGTCCAGATCGGCATAGTCAACCAGCGGTGAGAGTTGTGCTGCAGCGGAAATGGCGCACGAGGTCTCCGTCATGCAGCCGAGCATTACCTTCAAGCCAAGCTCACGTGCAAGCAAGACCATCTCGTGGGCTTCATACATGCCTGTGCATTTCATGAGCTTGATGTTGATCCCGTGAAAGACGCCCCACGCTCTTCTGAGATCGGAAAGACGAACAACACTTTCATCGGCAATAATCGGCATGGGGCTGCGCTCTGTCAACCAGACTTGTTCTTCCACCATCTCTTTTGGCATTGGCTGTTCGACGAATTCAATGCTCTTCGTCGCCAGCCACTCGATCATCTTTAACGCATAGCTTTTGTCTTTCCATCCCTGGTTCACGTCCACCCGGATGGGTTTGTCAGTCACCTCGCGTATCGTGTCAATCATTTCCATGTCGTTGTCTCCCCCCAGTTTCACCTTCAGGATTTTGTAGGGTTCAGCCTCCTTCACCTTCTGTCGCACGACGTCCCTATCCTTGTCGATACCTATTGTAAAGGAAGTCACCGGTGTCGTCGCTGGGTCGAGATGCCACAGTTCGTGCCATGCTTTGCCCATCTTCTTCCCAAGCCAATCGTG